>CAYJOH010000185.1:0-5485 GCA_964371685.1 uncultured Anaerolineaceae bacterium | reverse complement strand
GCCCGGATCCGCGCTCAGCCAGGACCAGCGACGGCGCAACGTCCCCCAGCCCGACGGCGGCCAGCGCCTCGTCCACCGCCGCCTCGGACGCGTCGGGCTCCCCAAGCCGGACGTTGTCCGCGACGGTGCCGGCGAACAGCCACGGGGCCTGCGGGACCCAGGCCACCCGCGAGCGCCATGCGTCGGGATCCAGGTCGCGTACGTCAATGCCGGACTCGCCCGCGCCGGACGCGCCCGCCCCGCCCCCGCCCGGGCCCAGCACGCGCACCCGCCCGGTCGTCGGGGCCACGAGTCCGAGGACCACCGCCAGCAGCGTGCTCTTGCCCGCGCCGCTGGGTCCCGTGACCGCCACGACCTCGCCCGGGCGGACGACCAGCGACGCCCCCGCCGGCGCCACCACGTCGCGCCCCGGCTGCGCCACACCGACGTCCTCGATCGCGAGCCCTCCGACCCGCCCCGGCGGCGCCAGCCCGGCCCCGGCCGGCGCCAGCGGCGCGTCGATCACGGCGAACGCCTCGCGGGCCGCCGTCAGCCCCTCCTCGCTGGCATGGAACTCGGCGCCCAGGCGGCGCAGCGGGAGGTACGCCTCGGGCGCCAGCACCAGGACGAACAGCCCGGCCTCGAGCGTCATGCCGCCGGTCGCCAGCCGCAGCCCCACGCCCACCGCCACCAGCGCGACCGAGATCGTCGCCAGCAGCTCCAGGGTCAGCGCCGACAGGAAGGCGATCCGCAGCGTGGCCAGCGTCGTCGTGCGATAGGCGTCGGTGATCCGCCGCAGGATCGCGACCTGGGTTTCCGCCCTCCCGTAGGCACGCAGCGTCGGCAGGCCGGCGACCACGT
The DNA here is from genome assembly GCA_964371685.1 of uncultured Anaerolineaceae bacterium. GTDB lineage: Bacteria > Chloroflexota > Limnocylindria > Limnocylindrales > CSP1-4 > CAIXZV01. Next base: position 4,645 of record CAYJOH010000185.1, on the reverse strand, counting down.
CCCCGAAGCGGTGGGCGAGCCGGCTGAGCGCCGTCCAGCGCCGACGCCGGTGCGCCTCGGACATCCGCCCGATGAGCACCATGAACACCGGGATCAGCGGCACCGTGAGCGCCACCGTGATCGCGGCCACCACGTCCACCACCAGCAGGCAGCCCACGACCGCGACCGGCACCACCACGCCCAGCGCGAGCTGCGGCAGGTAGCGGCCGTAGTAGCCGTCGAGCGCATCGAGCCCGCGCGTCGCCAGCAGCACGAGCTCGCCGCTCGCCTGCCCGGCCGCCCAGCGGGGCCCCAGCGCCACCGCACGCGACAGCAGCCGGACGCGCAGGCCCGCCTTGACGGCGCCGCTGATCCGCTGCGCGACGACCTCGGCCGCCCAGGACAGCAGCGCCCGCGCCGCCAGCACCAGGGCGAGCGCCGCCAGCGGCAGCGCCAGGGCCGCGACCCCCGCGCCGTCCAGGAACGCGCCCGTGATCGTCCGGGCCAGGAGCCAGGCCTGCGCCACGGCCAGGCAGGCGGCAGCGACCCCCAGCAGGACCGCCGCGGCGAGCGCGACCGACGCGACCCGCCCGGACGCGAGCAGCCGGCGGTGGGCCGGGCTCACACGGAGGGCCGGGGACGCGGACCGCCGTTCAGGGCTCGAGGCTCACGGCTCGGGCCTCACGGCTCGAGGCTCATGGCTCGACCGACGCCCGCGGGACGGTCACCCGCTTGCGGAACACCCAGTAGGTCCACGCCTGGTAGCCGAGCACGATGGGCACGAAGACGACCGCCACCACGGTCATGATCGTGAGCGTGTACTCGGTCGAGGCCGCGTTCGTCGTCGTGAGGCTGTAGGCGGCGTCCGTCGACGACGGCATCACGTCCGGGAACAGCGCCACGAACAGGCTGACCACGGCCAGCCCGATCGTGACCGCGGACCCGACGAACGCCCACCCCTCGCGCCGCAGCCGGCTCGCGACCAGCGCGCCCACGAACGCGACCGCCGCTGCGACGGCGATCGCCGTGGACACCGCGTCGCCCCGGATCGCCTGGGCCCACAGCAGGAACGCGACGGCGACGACGGCCGTGACCAGGCCCACCGGCAGGATCAAGGCCGCGGCCCGCTCCCGGATCACGCCGTCGGTCTTGAGCCGCAGGAACATCAGGCCGTGGGTCACGAACAGGAGCAGCGTCGTGAGGCCGCCCAGGAGCCCGAACGGGTTGAGCAGCGTGATCAGGTTGCCCGTGAACTGCTTGTCGGCGTCGATCGGCACGCCCTGGACGATGTTGGCGAAGGCGACGCCCCACAGCAGCGCCGGCAGGAAGCTGCCGATCGCGACCGCGTAGTCCCAGCGCGTCCGCCAGGCGAGGTCGCCGCGCTTGTTGCGGTACTCGATCGCGACCCCGCGCACGATCAGCGCCACGAGGATCAGGAACAGCGCAAGGTAGAAGCCGGAAAACAGCGTCGCGTACCACTCCGGGAAGGCCGCGAACGTGGCCCCGCCGGCGACCAGCACCCACACCTCGTTGCCGTCCCACACGGGCCCGATCGTGCGCAGCATCGAGCGCCGCTCGGGCTCGTCATGCCCGAGGATCGGCAGCAGGATGCCGACGCCGAAGTCGAAGCCCTCGAGGACGAAGTAGCCGATCCACAGGACGGCGATGAGCGCGAACCAGACGGTCGTGAGTTCCATCACCGTTCCCCTAGTACCCGAGCCCGAGCTCAGGCTCGGCCCCGTGTTCGAACCCCTGGTCCGACGTCGCCGGCGGCAGGCCGGCCCGCACCCGTCGGACGACCAGGCCCACCATGACCAGGGCCAGGCCGCCGTACAGGACCGTGAACCCGACCAGCGTGATCGCCACCAGCAGGGTGTCCGTGGTCGGCGACACGCCGGCGGCGGTGGACATCAGCCCGTACACGATCCACGGCTGGCGTCCGATCTCGGTGAACATCCAGGCGAACGAGTTGGCGGCCAGGGGCAGGAACGGCAGCACGATCGCCGTCAGCACGGCGCCCCGGCGGGGCACCCGGCCCCGGCGCATCGACCACAGGAACCAGGCCGCGGCCAGCGCCGCGAGGGCGCCCATCCCGATCATCCAGCGGAACGTCCAGTAGGTGACCGGCGTGTTGGGCGTGTAGTCGCCGGGCCCGTACAGCTGCTCCATCTGGACCTGGAGGTCGTTGATCCCCTCCACCCTGCCGTCGAACGTGCCGGTGGCCAGGAACGAGAGGACGTTCGGGATCCGGATCGAGAACACGTCCTTGGTCCCGTCCGGGGTCCCGATGGTGAAGATCGAGAACGACGCCGGCTGCTCGGTCTCCCACAGCGCCTCGGCGGCCGCCATCTTCATCGGCTGCTGCTCGGTCATGATCTTGCCCTGGACGTCACCCGTGACCAGGACCGCCAGCCCGGACACGAGGACCATCACGGCCCCCACCCTGGCCGCGCCCCGGAACGGCGCATCGTCCTCGCCGGCGCCGCGCAGCAGGCGCCACATCGAGATGCCGGCGACGAACGCGCCGGTGGTCATGAACGCCGCGGCGATCGTGTGCGGGAAGGTGATCAGGGCGGTCGAGTTGGTCAGGACCGCGAGGAAGTCCTTGAGCTCCGCACGGCCGGCAGCCTCGTTCACCGCGTAGCCCACCGGGTGCTGCATCCAGGCGTTGGCGGCCAGGATGATGTAGGCGGAGATCGCGGTCCCGATCGCCGCGATCCAGATCGTCGCCAGGTGGACGCCCGGCCGCAGCCGGCCCCAGCCGAAGATCCACAGGCCCAGGAACGTGGACTCGAGGAAGAACGCGAGCAGGCCCTCGATCGCAAGCGGGGCACCGAAGATGTCGCCCACGAACCGGCTGTAGCCGCTCCAGTTCATGCCGAACTGGAACTCCTGGACGATGCCGGTGACGACGCCCAGGGCGAAGTTGACCAGGAACAGCTCGCCGAAGAACCGCGTCAGGCGCAGGTACTTCTCGTTGCCGGTCCGCCACCAGGCCGTCTGGAGGCCCGCCACCGTGAACGACAGGCCGATGGTCAGCGGGACGAACAGGAAGTGGTAGACGGTGGTGATCCCGAACTGCCACCGCGCGAGGATCAGCGGATCCACGGTGTTGCCTCGACTCCCTCTGGACGCGTGCGGATGGTCGCTCGCTCTATCGTGCGCCCGGTCGTCGCCCGTTCATGGTGCGCATGCACCATTTTCGCGCCTTCGTCGACCACTCGGACGGGGCCGAGGGTGCTCGGCGGGGTGCGGCGTCGCTCAGACCAGGCCGCGGCGCATCGCGAGCAGGACCGTCTCGAGGCGGCTGCGTGCGCCCAGCTTGCGCCCGATGTTGGCGATGTGGTTGCGCGCGGTGAACACGCTGATCGTGAGCGACTCGGCGATCTCGTCGATGGTGGCGCCCTGCGAGAACAGGCGGAGGACCTCGAGCTCGCGGCGGGTGAGCGTCTCGACCATCGGCTCCGGGGGCCGGTCCGGGGCCTCGACCGGCATCCGCCGCATCACGGGCGCGGCGCCCGCCGCCTCGCGGAGCAGGTGGATGACGTGGAAGGCGCCCGCCGGGCCCTCGACCACGAGCACGCTGTTGGACAGGCACTTGGCGCTGCCGTCGCGCGCCCTCGCGGTGACCTCGTAGGCGGCGGTGCCCCGGCCGTGGCGCGCGTTGCGGGTCACCCGGCAGTTGCGGCCGCAGATCGGGTGGCCGTCCGGCTCGCGGCCCATCACCACCTGGTAGCAGGTGCGACCCACCGCCTCCTCGGGCGAGAAGCCCAGCATGCGCTGGGCGGCGCTGGACCAGGCGACGATGCGCTGGCGGTCGTCGGTCACGAACATCCCGTCGCTGGCCGCGAGGCGGCCGACCCACGGATCGGTGATCGTTCCCGAGTCGTGGCGCGGGACGCCGTCGTCGGCATCGGCGGCGGGCGGGTCTGGCGAAACGTCGAGGCCGGGCGCGGGTGGCTGGGCTCGATCCCTCATCGGCCGATTATCGGGAAGCCTGCGGCCGGGTCCGCACGGCTGGAGGTCCCGATCCTGCGGGTCCGGTCCCGGCGCCGACCGGCCGAAACGGCCCGCGGGCGAACGCCGGGTCGGCCGGTTGCAGCAGTCCGGCCGCTCCGCCCGGGCGACGAGCCGGGAGCTCAGGGCCTGCCGCCGACTTCGGCTGGGCGTATCCGGCCTCGGGGGCCGAACCAGCCGTGACTCACCGGGTGCATCTGCAGCGAGGCCAGCCTGGGGGGATCGGGCCCGGAGGACGCGCTGCGGGCCGCAAGGCTGGGCGTTGAGGCCCGGCTTGATGCGCCAGGTGAGTTGGGCGCGCATCGGATAGCCCGCGAGCCGGGAGCGAAACCCGTGGCCGGATCGGCACCAAGCCGCGGCGCCGCAGGCCCTCAGTGCTCCGTGCGGTCCTCGATCTCCCAGGCGTGATCGAGGGCGTGCCACGCGATGCGCCGGGCCGCGTACCGCTGGGTCCACTTGCGCCCGGCGAGCGGCGAGCCGTCCGAGGGCATGCGCAGCACCTGGAGCATCGCGGCGCGCAGCGCGGGAACCTCCTTCGGCCGGCTCGCCAGTCCGATCTCGCGGGCGTACGCCGCGTCCGCCTCGTTGACGTGTCCGACGATCTTCGTGCGATCCCGCCCGCCGCCGCGGGGGCCCTTGCGCAGCTCCT
>CAYJOH010000184.1:0-5525 GCA_964371685.1 uncultured Anaerolineaceae bacterium | reverse complement strand
ACCCGGTTCCGCTCGCGCCAGGATGATTCCTATGGCGCCAAGATGCTCGCCGCGCTCCGCAACGAGTTCGGCGGCCACGCGGTGAAGACGGAGTAATCGTGGCCGCGCGTCGCTCCGTGCCTGCCAAGACTGCGGCCGCCAAGGCTGCGGCGGCGCCCGAGCCCGCGCCGGCAACGGCGGCAACCCCCTTGGCCCCGGCGCCGCCCGCGAAGAAGGACGCCCCGCGGACGATGCGGGACCTCCGCCTCGCGACGGTGAGCCGCAGGCGAGCCCCAGCGGCGAAGAGCCTCGACAACCCGCTCCGCGAGGGCCTCCGCCTCGAGCGGGTCCCGGACCCCGCCTGCTTCGTCCTGTTCGGCGCCACCGGGGACCTCGCCCATCGCAAGGTCATCCCGGCGCTGTTCCAGCTCTGGCGCACGCACCTGCTCCCCCACGAGTTCACGCTCGTGGCCGTGGGCCGCCGTCCCTACTCGGACGACGAGTTCCGGGCGGAGCTCAAGCAGGCGCTCGACGTGTTCTCGCGCGTCCAGCCGGTGGACCGCGAGACGTGGGACGACCTCGCCTCGCGGGTCTTCTACCACCGTGGCGACTTCGCGGACCCGGCGTCCTACGCGTCCCTGGCGGAGCGCCTCGACCGCCTGGACGAGGAGCGCGGCACCCGGGGCAATCGGCTCTTCTACCTCGCGACCCAGCCGTCGCAGTTCGCCGAGGTCGTCGCCCAGCTCGGCCGTGTCGGCCTCGACCACGAGCTCCACGACGCGGGCTGGCGCCGGGTCGTCATCGAGAAGCCGTTCGGTCGGGACCTGGACTCCGCGGTCCGCCTCAACCGGGAGGTCGGCAAGGTCTTCCGCGAGCGGCAGGTCTACCGCATCGACCACTACCTGGGCAAGGAGACCGTCCGCAACCTGCTGGTGTTCCGGTTCGGCAACGGCATCTTCGAGCCCATCTGGAACCGCCGCCACATCGACCACGTGCAGATCACGGTGGCGGAGTCGATCGGCGTGGAGAACCGCGGCTCGTTCTACGAGGAGACCGGTGCCAGCCGCGACTTCCTCCAGAACCACCTGCTCCAGCTGCTCGCCCTGGTCGCGATGGAGCCGCCGACGACGTTCGAGGCCGACGCGCTGCGCGACGAGAAGGTGAAGGTCGTCCGCGCGATCACCGAGGCGACGCCGGAGCAGGTGCGGCGCGACGTCGTGCGCGGCCAGTACGGGCCCGGCTGGGTGTCGGCGCAGCCGGTGGTGGGTTACCGCGGGGAGCCCGAGGTGGACCCCCAGTCCGAGACCGAGACGTTCATCGCGGCGCGGCTCACGATCGACGACTGGCGCTGGTCCGGTGTCCCGTTCTACCTCCGGATGGGCAAGCGCCTGCCGAAGCGCGCGACCGAGATCGCGATCCAGTTCAAGGAGGTCCCCCACCAGCTGTTCCGCGACAGCACGACGGAGCCGGAGCCAAACCTGCTGGCGATGCGGATCCAGCCCGACGAGGGGATCATGCTCCGCTTCGGGGCCAAGGTGCCGGGCCTGGGCATCGACGTCCGCAACGTGACGATGGACTTCACCTACGGCTCGGCGTTCCAGAGCGACAGTCCCGACGCGTACGAGACGCTGATCCTCGACGCGCTCCTGGGCGACGCCTCGCTGTTCACCCGGGCGGACGAGGTGGAGCAGGCGTGGTCGATCGTGGACCCGATCCTCGCGGCCTGGGCGGAGATGCCGGCGCCCGACTTCCCGAACTACGAGGCGGGCACCTGGGGCCCCGAGGCTGCCGATGACCTGGTCGCGCGCGAGGGCCGACGGTGGCGCAGGATCTGACGGCCGCCGGCGGCCTCCGTGGTCGGGCGGTGGCCGGGAATCGCCCGGGCGGCGCGGGTGGCCGCGTCGTCGCCGCCGAACCCCCGCGCCCCGGCGAGCCCGCGCTGCGCTGGCTGTCGCACGCGCACACGATCGAGCAGATCGAGCAGGAGCTGGCGCGGATCTGGGCCCAGCCCGACCTCACCGTGGGCGACGAGGGCGGCGGGCGGATGCGCCACGTCGCGGCCCGGACCAGCGTGCTCAACCTGGTGGTCGTCGCTCGCCAGCCGGAGATCGCCGAGCGCACCGCCGAGATCATCAGCCGCCTCACCGGGCGCCATCCCAGCCGCACGATCATCGTCGTGTCCGCGGACCCCGACGGCCCGCCGTGGCTGGACGCGCGGATCCAGGCGCACTGCGTGCTCCCCCGCGCCGATGCGCCCGAGACCTGCACCGAGCTGATCTTCCTGACCGCCGGCGGCGAGACCGGGCGTCACCTGTCCGCGCTGGTCGCCCCGCTGCTGATCCACGACCTGCCGGTGACCGTGTGGTGGCCGGGCGAGCCGCCCCTGGACGGCCGGCCGGCCGAGGACCTGCTGGCGGCGACGGACCGGCTGGTCGTGGACGGCTCGGCGTGGAGCGGCGACGGGCTCCGGCGGCTGCGCCAGCTCGCGGTGATGTACGAGCGTTTCGACCGGTTGTCGATGCGGGACTTCGCGCTGGTCCGCCAGTCGCGTTGGCGGGACGCGATCGCGGCGGTGTTCGACCTGCCCGAGTTCCTGCCCTTCCTGTGGCATGTGCGCCGGATCGCGGTCACCTACGCGACCCACGACCAGACCGGCGCGCCCGGCACGACCAACGTCGTCAAGCCGCTGTACCACGTCGCGTGGCTGGCGTCGCGGCTGGGGATGACCGTGACGTCGCCGCTGGCGCCGGCCGAGGCGAAGGGGCGGGCGGTCGCCACGCGTCCCCGGCCGGGCGAGCACCCACCGCTCCACCGGGGGTTGCACGCGAAGCTGCGGTCCGGCGCCACCGACGTGGCGGTCGTGATCCGGCCGGTCCCATCGCCGATGCCACCCGGGACCACGCTGCGGGTCGAGATCCTCGCGGAGCGGCGCGGTGCCGAGCTGCGCGCGGACGTCACCGCGGAGGCCGAGAACGTGCGCGTCCACGCCTGGCTGGACGGGGTGGAGGCGATGGACCGGACGTTCCGCACCCCGCGCCGGGCGGACGTGGACCTGCTGGGCGAGGCGCTCGAGGTCGGCGGCCGCGACCCGCTGGCCGTCGAGGCGATGCGGATGGCGGCGCTGCTGATCGGGCCTGACCCGGGCGCGGCATCCCGGCCGGCCTGAGCCCCCGGAGCACGAGGTTCCCCATGCCCGCTGACGCCACCACCCGTCCCACGCTCCGCGTCCTGCCCTCGCCCGAGGCCGTGGCCGCCGCCGCGGCCGAGGAGATCGCGCACGGCCTGGCAACGGCGATCGACGCGCGGGGCGTCGCGCACTGGGCGACGCCCGGCGGCTCCGCCGCACCCGGGATCTACCGGGCGCTCCGCGTGCCGCCGCTGCGGGACGCGGTGGACTGGGACCGGGTGCACGTCTGGTGGGGCGACGACCGGTTCGTCCCGGCCGACCATCCGCTGTCCAACGTCCTGCCGCTCACGCAGCTCCTGCTCGACACCGGTGGCGACGAGACCGGGTCCGGGGCGACCAGCGCGGACGTGGCGGCGGCCGGCGCGGGCGTCCACCTTCCGGCCGCGAACCTCCACCCGGTGCCGATGAGCGCGGCCATCGGGCGTGGCGGCGGGCCGGCCTGGGCGGCGGCGGCGTACGCGGAGGCGGTGGTATCGATGGTCCCGGCGGCGGACGGATCCGCGGGCGGCATGCCGGCGTTCGACGTCATCGTGCTGGGCGTGGGCCCCGACGGGCACGTGCTGTCGGTGTTCCCGGGGTCCGCGGTCTGGGACGACCCGTCGCCGTGTGCCGCCGTCCCTGCCCCGTCGCACGTGGAGCCGCACGTGGCGCGCGTCACCATCCACCCGCGGCTGCTGGCGGCCGCCGGGCGCGTGCTGGTCGTGTCCACGGGGGCATCGAAGGCGGACGTGCTGGGGCGGGCCTGGGCCGGCGGCGACGTGCGCGAGCTGCCCGTGCGGGCGACGTTCCTGCCCACCGCGACCTGGCTGCTGGACGAGGCGGCCGCGACCGGGCTGGCCGGTCGCTGAGGCAGACAAGAAGCATGGCCCGGCCCCGGGTCAGCCGGCCCGCAGGGCGTCGGTCGGCGGAACGATCGCGGCCCGCACCGCCGGGTACAGCCCCGCGATCGCGCCGATCGCCCCCGTCGCCCCGACGCCGATCGCCACCCCGGCAAGCGACACCACCACCGGCCAGCCCTGGCTGTTCGCGTACGCCCCCGCGATCGCGGTCCCGGCCGCGACGCCCAGCAGCCCGCCGGCGCCCGCGAGGAGCACGGCCTCCACGAGGAACTGCGAGGCGATCGCGCCCCGCGTGGCCCCCAGAGCGCGGCGCAGGCCGATCTCGGACCGACGTTCCAGCACCGCCATCAGCATCACGTTCGCGATGCCCAGGCCGCCGACCCCGAGCGCGACCGCGCCGAGCCCGAGGAACAGCGCCGTGAACGCCGTCGCGGCCGCCGCCCGTGCCTCGAGGGCATCGGATGGTCGGGCGACCTGGACAGCCTCGGGGTTCTCGGGGTTGGCCGTCGCGCCCAGCACCGCGCGCACCTCATCGACCTGGGATGGATCGACCCGGACGTAGATCGAGGTCGGGTGCACCTCGGCGTCGAGGTACGTCTCGGCCGCGGGCACGCCGATCAGCGCCGCCCGATCGAGCTCCGCGGCGAGTGGCAGCGGGTCGAGGATCCCGACCACCGTGAACCACCGGTCGCCGAGCCAGACCTGGACCGGCGCGTCGAGGTCCGAGACCCCGAGCCGCTCCGCGGCGACGGACCCCAGCACGACGGCCGGATAGCGCTCCAGCGCGGCGTCGAGGAACCGTCCCAGCCGCAGCGTGGCGCCGAGGGTGTCGAGGAGGTTGGTCTCGACCGCGGCGACGCCGATCCCGCCGGTCTCGCTCCGGCTGATCAGGTCGGTCCGGCGCACCGTGGCGTCGATCGTGCCGATCGCGCTCGCCGCCTGGACCGGCCGGATCCGGCGGATCATCGCCGGTGCCTCGATGGGCATCGCGGCGTCCTCGCCCAGGAACGTCTGGCCGGGCGACACGGTGAGCATGTTGGTGCCGAGCCGGTCGAGGACGGCGAGCAGGGATGCCTTGCTCGAGTCCGAGATCGCGAGCACGGCGACCATCGCCGCGATCCCGATCGCGATCCCCGCCGACGTCAGCGCAGAACGGAGCCGGCGCGAGCGCAGCCCGCGGGCGGCGATCCTGGCGAGCTCGAGCGCGCCCGGGCCGCCGGCGCGGACCCCGAACAGGGGCGTGGACACATCGGCCCCGTGCCCGGCGCGTTCGGCCGCCGCCGTCACGAGACCGCTCCCGCAGCGGGCCGGTCCCGGAGGTCGGCCACGATCCGGCCATCCGAGAGCTCCACCTGCCGTGGCAGCCGCGCGGCGAGGTCCCGGTCATGGGTGATGATCGCAATCGTCGCCCCGTCGGTCGCGTTCAGGTCGCGGAGCAGGTCGATGAGCGCCCGCCCGGTGGCAGAGTCGAGGTTGCCCGTCGGCTCGTCGGCGAGCAGGATCGACGGCTCGTTGATCAG
>CAYJOH010000183.1:0-5577 GCA_964371685.1 uncultured Anaerolineaceae bacterium | reverse complement strand
GTGGTGCCCAGGCCGGGACTTGAACCCGGATGAGTTGCCTCATACGCCCCTCAAACGTACGCGTATACCAATTCCGCCACCTGGGCCCGTATGCAGCTGTCCGAGCCGGCGGGCCCACCGGGCCCTGGTACCGAGGGAGGGACTCGAACCCACACGACCTTGCGGCCACTAGGTCCTGAACCTAGCGCGTCTACCATTCCGCCACCTCGGCCCGACACGGCCACCGATCGGCGCGCCCGAGGGCTTACCGGTCCGTGGCGAGGCGCCATCCTAGCACATCCCAGAACCGGTCCCCGGGGGACGCGATGAGCCTCGGGGACATCCCGTCGAGGCCCCGCGCGAGCATGACATCCATGCTCCAGGCGAGCGGCAGGATGGGCTGGCGCTCGGCCAGGCCGGCCAGCAGCGCCTTCCATGCCGCCGTCCGCGTCTCGGGCGTCCCGACGGCCCGCGCGGCCTCCAGCAGCTTGTCCAGTCCCGGGTCCTGGTAGCCCGACAGGTTGGATCCCGACGCCCTGACCTGTGACGACGCGAGCAGTGGGTAGACGTCCGGCTCGAGGCCCATCGCGATGTCCACGACGGCCGCGGTGTACGTCCCCGCCCGCAGCCGCTCCACGAGCTCGGCGGCCGGCAGCTCGACGAGGGTCACGGACAGGCCGAGCCTCGTCCACGCGTCGCGCACGAAGGCGGCGGTCGCCGCCAGCCGGGGGCTCGCCTCGGCCGGCACCGTGAGGATCTCGGCCTCGTAGCGCGCCTTGCCGCGGGGCGCGGTCCAGGCGCCGTCGGCGAGCTTCCAGCCCGCGTCCTTGAGCAGCGTGTTGGCCCGCTTGCGGTCGAAGGCCAACGGCGGGGCGGAGGCCGCGTCGAAGGCCCACGAGGTCGGCGGGACCAGCGCGTCGGCCCGCGTCGCGTCGCCGCCCAGGAGCGACGAGATCAGGGTGTCGCGGTCGATGGACGCGAGGAGCGCCTTGCGGACCCGGGCGTCGTCCAGCTCCGGGTGCGACGGGCGGAGGTTGAGCATGACCGCCGACAGCGCGGTCGTCGGGTACGCGATCCGCTTGATCCCGTCGACGCCCGCCAGGGCGGTCGCCTGCTCGGGTGGCAGCCCGGCGGCGCCGTCCACCTCGCCCGATTCGAGCGCCACCGCCAGCGCGGCCGCGTCCTCGTAGAACCGGACCTCGATCCGCTCGAGGTACGGGACGGGCCGCGACGGCGTGGCCGCGGGCGCCGGGGTGGCGAGCGGGTCCAGCGTGGGTGCCGTCTCCGGCTCCTCCACCGGGGGGGGCAGCAGGGCGGCCGGCACCAGGACGGCCTGGGTCTCGTCGAGCTCGGCCAGCACGTAGGGTCCCGTGCCCACGGGGAGCGTCGCGAACTCGTGGGTGGCGAGGTCCGCGAACGGCACGTCGGCGAGCAGGTGGGCCGGCAGCAGCGGCTGGGTCACGGCCGCGAGGAACCCGGCGATCGGCGTCTGGAGGGTGAACTGGACGGTGTGCTCGTCCACGGCCGCGACCTCGACCTCGGCCCACGACGACGCCATCGCGCCCACGGCGTCCGGGCTCTTGAGCGCCTCGACGGTGAACACCACGTCGTCCGCCGTGACCGGGACGCCGTCCTGCCAGGTGACGTCGTCGCGGATCCGGAACGTCCAGGTCTTGCCGGTCTCGTCGGTGGTCCAGGACTTCGCGAGGTCGGGCTCGAACCCCCCATCCGGCCCCAGCCGGACCAGGCCGCTGAAGATCAGCCCGACCAGCGTCCGCTCGGCCCGCGTGCGCGCCGTGATCGGGGTGATCGAGGCCGGCACGCCGACCACGCCCTCGCGGTACGTGGCGGGGGGCGGCAGCGTGGGCTCCGGCGTCGGGGTGGCCACGGCCTCGGCGGCCGGCGGCCTGGGCAGCGCGAGGGCGCCACCGAGCCCCACGAGCAGGAGGACGAGGACGGCGACGACCGCGTGGTCGCGGCGGTTCATCGGGGCTGGCCTCTCCGGTGGCGGGCGTGCCGGTACGCGACCCGGCCTACCCGATGAACGAGACCAGCGCGAACAGGACGAACAGCACCAGCAGCACGAGCGTGAACTGCCACAGCCGCTTCTCGATGCCCCGGCGGCTGCGGTAGACGGCCGAGTCGCCGCCGAACGTGCCGGACAGGCCCGTCCCGCGCGCCTGCATCAGGATCGCGGTGATCAGGGCGATGCTCAACAGGATCTGGCCGATGGCCAGGATCGGATTCACGGGTTGGCTGACCTCCGTTGGGTGACGGCTGCGGATGGTAGCAGACGGGGCCGATCCGGCCGCCGGCGGCAGTCCGGGACGGGAGCCCCGCGCTCGGCCCGGGCGGCCACGGTCGCGCCCGGCGGCTCAGGGCTCGAGGCGCGAGATCCCGGTCATCCCCGCCCAGCGCGGCAGCCCGGCGAGCTCGAGGATCGTCGGTGCGACGTCCGCGAGCACCCCGTCGCGCAGGGTCCGGCCGACGATCGAGCGCCCCAGGGCCAGCAGCGGCACCGGGTTGAGCGAGTGCGCGGTGATCGGGTTGCCCGCGGCGTCGCGGAGCTCGTCGGCGTTGCCGTGGTCCGCGGTCACCAGCAGGACCGCGCCGGGGCCGTCGGGGTCGGCGGCCTCCACGCGCGCGATCGCGTCGGCGATCCGACCGACGCACTCGTCGATCGTGGCCAGCGCCTGGATCGTCGCGTCCCACACGCCCGTGTGCGCCACCATGTCCGGGTTCGCGTAGTTGGCGACGATGAAGTCGTAGCGTCCGGACTCGATCGCCGAGACGAGCACGTCGGTCACGCCGGCCGCGCTCATCTCGGGCTGCAGGTCGTAGGTCGCGACCTTGGGCGACGGCACGAGCCGCCGCTCCTCACCGGGCCACGGCGCCTCGCGGCCGCCGTTGAAGAAGTACGTGACGTGGGCGTACTTCTCCGTCTCGGCCACGTGGAGCTGGCGCCGGCCGGCCTCCGAGAACGCCTGCGCCAGCGAGTGCGCCTCCTCGGGCCCGAAGGCGACCTCGACGGGCAGCCCGGCCTCGTACTCGGTCATGGTCACGACGTGGAGGTCACGGGGCGGGGGCTCGCCGCCCGGACCGGTGCGGTCGAAGGCGTCGAAGCCGGTCTCGGACAGGGCGTGGACCAGCTGGCGCCCGCGGTCGGCCCGGAAGTTGACGTGGACGATCGGGTCGCCGTCCCGCATCGCGCCGTCCACGCCGTCGACCACGGTCGGCACGACGAACTCGTCGGTCTCGCCGCGTGCGTACGCGGTCTCGATCGCGCCTGTCGCCGACGGCGCATGCCCGCCGGCGCCGTGGACGATGGCGTCGTAGCCGCGCTCGGTGCGCTCCCAGCGCTTGTCGCGATCCATCGCCCAGTACCGTCCCCCGACCGACGCGACGCGCGTGTCGGGATGGACCGCGGCCAGTCTCGCCTCGAGGTCACGCATGAAGCCCAGCGCCGAGGACGGCGGCGTGTCGCGGCCGTCGAGCAGCGCATGGACGCGGACCGCGGGCACGCCCAGGCGCGCCGCCAGCTCCACGAGCGCGAGGAGGTGGCGGTCGTTGGCGTGGACCCCGCCCGGGCCGACCAGCCCGACCGTGTGCAGGCGCCCGGTCACGCGCGCGCGCTCGCAGGCGGCCACCAGCGCCGGGCGGGTGAAGAAGCTGCCGTCCGCGATCGCGGCGTCGATCCGGGGCAGGTCCTGGAGCACCGGCCGGCCCGCGCCGAGGTTGAGGTGGCCCACCTCCGAGTTGCCCATCTGGCCCGCGGGCAGGCCCACGGCGTCCTCGGACGCGCGGAGGACGCAGTGCGGCCAGCGGGCGAGCAGCTCGCGCCAGCGGGGCATGGGCGCGGCCGCGATCGCGTCCGCGAACGCGTCGTGACCGATCCCGAACCCGTCGAGGACGACGAGGACGATCGGGCGCGGGCGGGCGGCGGGAACGGTTGCGGCCGCGCTCCCCTCCCCGGCCGTCACCCGAGGCCCCGGGCGCGCGCGGTGAGCCCGGCGCGGGCGACGATGCCGGCCATCTCGTCGGCCTTGAGCGACGCCCCGCCGACGAGCGCGCCGTCCACGGCGGGCTCGGCGAGGAACTCATCCACGTTGGCCGAGGTCACGCTGCCGCCGTAGAGCACCGGCACGGTCTCCGCGGAGCCGCCCCAGCCCAGCGACCGGAGGCCGGCGCGGATCGCGTCGGCCATGGCCGCGGCGTCCGCGCCGCGGGCGTTGCGCCCGGTACCGCTGGCCCACCCGGGCTCGTACGCGATCACCAGGCCCGCCGCCGACAACGCGACGGGGTCGCGGCCCTCGAGCGCCCCGCGCAGCTGCGCGTCCACGACCTCGGTCGCACGGCCGGCCTCGCGGTCCGCCAGCACCTCGCCGACGCACAGGATGGGGCGCAGGCCGGCCGCCAGCGCGCGGTCCAGCTTGTTGCCGATCTGCGCGTCGGTCTCGGCGGCGTAGGCGCGGCGCTCCGAGTGGCCGAGGATCACCCAGCTGGCGAGGCCGGCCAGCATCGGCGCGGCGATCTCGCCTGTGTAGGCCCCGGCCAGCTCGTGGTGGACGTTCTGGGCCCCCACGGCCACGTCCTCGCCCGCGAGGGCGTCACGGACCGCGGCGAGGCTCACGTACGGTGGGCAGATCACCCGGGTCACGCCGGGCTCGCGGGTGCGGGACGCGATGGTCCGCGCGAGGTCGCCGGCGTCGGCGGGTGTGGTGTTCATCTTCCAGTTGGCGGCAATCACGATCGGGCGCATGACCGAATCATGCCAGAGGCAGCGGCGCTCACCCCGGCCGACCGGCCCGCCCGCGACCGCCGGCCGGCCCCGAATCCGCGGACCCTTGGCTCACCGGACTGTCGCTTCGGCCCCCTTGCGTGACGATCGCGGACGAAACGACCGGTCGCCGCGCCGGCGCCCGATGCCCTCATCGTCGTGGAGCGCCAGCCGCTCCAGGCGGTCCACCGCCCCCTGGACCGCCCATCGGTGCAGCTCCAGCCGCCCCGCGATCTCCGACAGCGACGCCTCGGGGGTCTCGCGGCGAGCCTCGGCCACCGCCCGCACCGTCCGCGGCTGCTCCGTCAGCCGCCCGTCGGCCTCGAGCGCGTCGATCGCCGCCAGCTGCCGGCCGGCGGCCGCGACGGAGCGCTGGAGGTTGGCCGACTCCGCGTTGAGCACGCGGTTGAGGTCGCCGCGCAGCGAGCGGGCGACGCTCCTCGCCTCGAGCTCCAGGAGCGAGGCGCTGGCGCCGATCCGGCCGAGGAACCCGGCGATCGACTCGCCGCTCTTCCAGGTCACCACCCCCAGGCCGCGCCGAACGCGCCACGACGCGGGCAGGCCCACGTCCGCGAGCCGCTGCGCCAGCACCGGCGCCTCGGGCACCGGGACGACGAACTCGAGGTGGGCGCGGCCACCCGCCAGGCTGAGCGAGCCCCGGGCCAGGAAGCGGCCGCGGAGCCAGGCGAGGCGGCAGTGCTCCGCGGCGCGCCCCCAGTCCACCGCCTCGACCGGGAGCCGGATCGCGCGCCGCGCGCCGGTCGGCGGGTGGGTGTCCGCGTGCCCGCCCAGGCGGAGCGCCAGCCGCGCCACCGCGGGCT
>CAYJOH010000182.1:0-5584 GCA_964371685.1 uncultured Anaerolineaceae bacterium | reverse complement strand
GTCGACGAGCAGGGTCTCGGCATGCGCGGCCAGGACGCCCGCCGCCGCGAGGCCGGACAGCCCCGCCCCCACGACCACGACCTTCGTCACGGCTCCACGCCCAGGAACCCGTGGTCGATCGCCTCGACGCGTTCCGGCGGCAGCCCGTAGCGCAGCGAGCACATGAACGCGACGCCGGCGGCGCAGACCGCGCCCTGGCAGCGCCCGCCGGTCGCCCGGGTGCGCTTGCGGATGCCATCCAGCGTGCGGGCGGGCACGCGCGCCTCGAGCGCGGCCGCGATCTCGGCGGCGCTGACCTGCTCGCACACGCACACGACCTGCCCGTAGCGCGGGTCGATCGAGGTCAGCATCTCGGGCGCCGGGTGGTCGTGCAGCCGGGGCACGGCGGGCAGGGACGCCGCGGCCCCGGGGCGCTCGCCGACGTCGAGGCCGGCCTCGCGCAGCAGGTCCAGCGCGTAGTCCGCGGTTCCCAGCGACGATCCGACGCCGCTGCTGCGGTTGGCGACGTGGAGCAGGTTGGGGACGCCGGCGTCGAACCGGACCCGCGTCCGCTCCTCGCTCGCCGGCCGGTTGGCCGCGAACGTCTTGATCGCGAGGTCCAGCGAGACGGACGGGACGAGGCGGCGCGCCCGCTCGAACACGTACTGCAGCCGCTCCTCGCTCGTCGACTTGTCGTCGGGCGCGTCGAGGTCGTCGCTGGACGGGCCCAGCAGTGCGTTGCCGTGGGTCGTCGGGACGACGTGGATCCCCTTCGAATCCCGGGAGGGCGCCGCGAACACGATCCGCTGCAGGCGCGACCCGAACTCGCGGTCCAGGAGCCAGTACTCGCCCTTGCGCGGCCACATCGCGATGGCCTCGCCGCCCGCGAGCGCGCTGAGCTCGCCCAGCCGCACGCCGGAGGCGTTGACCACGAAGCTCGCCTCGAACTGCCCGGCCGGCGTGACGACCGCCCCGACTCGCTCGCCGTCGCGCTCCATGCCGGTGACCGGGCTGTCGAACCGGAACGCCACGCCGTTGCGGGCGGCCAGCTCGGCGTAGGCGGCCGTCAGGCGCAGGGGATCGATGACCCCCTCCTCGGCCATCCACAGGCCGGCCACGGCCGCCTCGCTGACCATGGGCTCGAGGCGTCGGACGCCGTCGCCGTCGAGGATCTCGGCCTCCGCGCCGCAGCCGCGGGCCTCCTCGCACAGCTCGGGCAGCGCGGCCGCCTGCTCCTCGTCGAGGGCGACGATGATGCCGCCCAGCCGCCGGTACGGGACGTCGAGGGCGCGGCACACCTCCGGCCAGCGCGGATAGGTCGCGGACACCAGCCGCGCCTCGAGCGTGCCGGGCGACGCGTAGTAGCTGGGCGCGACGCCCGCGTTGCCCTTGCTGGCGCCCTCCGCCACGTCGCCGGCCGCCTCGAGCACGAGGACGCGCGCCGTCGTCTGGGACAGGCGGGCCGCGATGGCGGTGCCGAGGACGCCCGCGCCGATGACGACGACGTCCCAGGTGCGCGTCCCACCCGTCTGGATCACCCGGTCCATCAACGCGCCTGCCTGCACCTGCTCTCGCGGACCCTGCGGTTCCCGCGCCTTTCGTGTTCGATACTTGCGCGTTTCATGCGCGTTGTCAATCTTCAGTATCATCGGTGTGCGTGCGCCGCACCGATGACGGGCAATCGCGCAAGGCAGGAGAGCGAGCGATGGCCGACGCAGGACCCGCGACCATGCACCCGGAGCTGCGGGCGGCGTCCGCGGGAGCGTACCTGCGTCTCCGTCGGCTGTTCGACCCCTCCGGGCAGACCGCCGTCGTGCTGCCGCTGGACCAGGGCATCGAAGGCGACTTTCCGGAGCTGGAGCGCGCGCCGGCCCTGGTCGCGGAGCTCGTGGACGCCGGCGCCACCGCGTTCATCATGCGCCGGGGCATGGCCCGCCAGACGGCCGCCTCGTTCGCGGGCCGGGCGGGCCTGATCGAGCGGGTCACGACCCGCAGCCGGCTGGCCGGCCGGGACGACCAGCCGTTCCTCGCGTCGACGCCGGCCGGGGTGCTCCTCGACGGCGCGGACGCCGCGGTGTTCACCCTGTTCGTCGGCCCGCCCGAGGACGGCATGCTGCGCGACTTCGGGCTGTTCGCCGACGGGTGCCGGGCCGCCGGGCTGCCGCTGGTCGGCGAGCCGTTCCCGGGCGGGCTGCCCGGCGTCGTCCCGTACGACGGCCCGTTCGAGGTGGAGGACCTCCGGACCGCCGTTCGGGTCGCCTGCGAGGAGGGGGCCGACATCGTCAAGACCGCGTGGAGCGGGAGCGAGGCATCGTTCCGCCGGGTCGTCGCGTACTCCACGGTGCCCGTGCTGATCGCCGGCGGCCCCCGCACGGACGACCCGGCGGCGATCCTGGGCATGATCAAGGGTGCCATGGACGCCGGGGCCCGCGGGACCGCCGTCGGGCGCAAGATCTGGCAGTGGCCGGATCCGCCCGCGATGCTCCACGCGGTGGCGCGCATCGTGCGCGAGGGCGCGGACGTGGACGCGGCGCTGGCGGCGCTCCACCCCTAGACGACGACCACCTCCACGCCGCGGGCGCGGATGGCCTCCAGCTCGGCGGCGTCGGCGTCGCGGTCCGTGATCAGGGTCTGGACGGCCGAGATCGGCAGGAACGGCGCGAACCCCAGCCTCCCGATCTTCCGCGAGTCGGTGACCGCGATGATCCGCCGGGCGTGCTCGGCCATCGTCGTCCCCACCTCGGCGATCAGCTGGTGGGCAATGGTCATGCCGCCCTCCGCGGTGAGGCCGTCGCAGCCGAGGACCGCCACGTCGCCGCGCAGGTGCTGGAGCGCCCCCACCGTCTGGGGTCCGACGAACGCGGCGTACTCCGGGAGGTAGAGCCCGCCGAGCGAGACCACGTGGGGGTTGTCCCACTCGCTGGTCTCCTCGACGACCGCCAGCGAGTTGGTCACGATCGTCATCCCCGAGCGCTCGCCGCGCGGGATCGCGCCGATCGTGCGCGCGACGGTGGTGCCGGTGTCGCAGAACACGATCGAGCGCGGCTCGATGAGCGCGGCGGCCGCCTCGCCGATCCGGCGCTTCTCCGCGACCCGCTCGTGGAGCGCCTGGGCGTAGAAGCCGCTCGTCCGCGCGCCGCGCCGGGCGACGGCACCACCCCGGACCCGGGTGATCGAGCCCTCCGACTCGAGCAGCGCCAGGTCGCGCCGGACCGATGCCTCGGTCATCGCGAACCGGCGCGACAGCCCGCCGACGTCGACGTACTCCTGGTCGTCGAGGAGCCGGACGATCTCGGCCCGGCGTGCCCGTGCCGTCAGGCCGTCGCTGCCCGCGTCGGCGGCTCGCTCGCCTCGCGTCCGTCGTGCTCGTGCCACCGGATGCTCCTGTCGATCGCTGCGTGACTGGCCGGTGTCCCACCCGCGATGCTACCGCGTCCACGTGCGTTCCGCGCACTCCATGTTCGGAACTTGCGCGTTTTCGAATCGCTGAGGCGATCGTCCGGCCGGCCGCCGGGGCCGGGTGCGACCGGGTGCGGCGGCGCACCGTGAACCGGGAGCTCGCGGTGCCCGTATGGCAGTGGGAGGCCTACGATGGCCACGTCCCATCCGTGCCACATCCCGTCGAGCGTGCCCGAGGAGGATCAATGAGAGGCAAGACAGGCCGCGTCGCGGCGCTGGTCGCGATCGTCGGTGCCCTGACGATGGCCGCGCCGGTCGGCGCCATCACCAACGGGCTGCCGGACGACGGCGAGCACCCGTTCGTCGGCCAGCTGTTGTTCTACGACCCGGACTACGAGGACACCCGCTTCGACGATCCGGGCGGCTGGTTCAACTGCTCCGGCACGCTGATCAGCCCCACCGTCGTCCTGACCGCGGGCCACTGCACGTTCGCGATCGGCAACGACGGCGCCTCGACCCGGCCGAGCGGGGTCGGCGGCAACGACGTGTGGGTCAGCTTCGAGGAGGAGCCGGACTACACGGGCATCAGCAGCGCGCCGTTCATCCCCGATGACAACGCGGGCCGCTACGCGGCGTGGACGGCGACGCTCGAGGCGAGCGGCACGTGGCACCGGGGGACGGCGTTCCCGCATCCGCAGTACGACGACAACGCGTTCTACCTCCACGACGCGGGCGTGGTCATCCTCGACCAGCCGATGAACGGTCTCGGGGTGGCGGAGCTCCCGTCGCTCAACTACCTCGACCGGTACACCGGCAGGAGCAAGGCCCAGACGGTGTTCGAGGCGGTGGGCTACGGCCTCGAGCGGTCGCTCCCGATCGGCGGCTTCGGTGGTGACACCCGGATGAAGAGCCAGCAGGTGATCATCAACGCCAACGGCGTGTACGGCGTCCACGACAAGTCGTCCATCGTGTTCTCGAACAACAACGGCAAGCCGCACAAGGGCGGGACGTGCTCCGGGGACTCGGGCGGCCCGTTCTTCCTCAACAACACCAACCTGCAGGTGGCGGTCAACTCCTACGGCGTCCCGCCCAACTGCACCGGGGGCGACGGCGCCTACCGGATCGACCAGGCCGACGACCTGGAGTGGCTCGCGGACGTCCTCGCGGACAACGACTGAGCTTCGTCAGCGCACGTTCGAGGCCGTCCGCCGGTCCGGCGGACGGCCTCATCGCGAACGCGGCAGGACCCCCGAGCCGAGGCAAAAGTGCTGGCACGCACCGAAACCGACGGCGGTCGGTGCCAAAAGTACTCCCCAGTACCAGCCAAGGCGCATAGAATCCGTGCCGTCGCGTCGCCGGTTAGCACGCCGGCGGCAGGCTGGCCGCGTCATCGGATCGTTTTATCGGCATTCATCGGCGGCTGGCTGCACATCCGCGGCGGTGGGAGAACGCTATGAACGCCCTGACTCGGGCAAGGATCGCCGGACTGACGGCCGTCGCGATGCTGCTGACGGCCGTGGGGAGCGTCGCCGGCTACTCGGGCGAGGTCGCGGCCACGGCGACCGTCGCGGTTCGGGGCACCGTCACCTGCGACGCCCCGTTCACGCTGACGGCCACGTTCATCGACGCGACCGGGGCCCCCGTCGCCGGGCTGTCGGTGGACTGGTCGTTCGTGTCCAGCCCGTCCTCGGCCGACAAGATCAACAAGACGCCGACGATCACCAACAACAACGGCGTGGCCACGACGACGGTGTCGCTGGCGGCCGTCAACGGCACGCGGAAGATCCGGGCGACCTCGGGTGAGGTGAGCGCCTCGGTCGTCGTGACCCAGGCCTGTGGCGGCCTGCCGCGGACGTCGACGCTGCCGGCGGGTGCCCCGCCCGTTCCCGCCGTCCTGCTCCTGGTGCTGGCGGGCATGATGGGCGGCGCGCTGGCCCTGCGCAGGCAGGCCTGACATCGGGCCGACGGCTCGGCCGGCCCCGCACGTCGACCAGCACCGGGTATGACCGCGCCTCCCGAACTGCCGCCGCGCCCGGTGCCTGACCGCCGGCGCCGGGGCGCCATCGTCGCGGCGGGGGTCGCCCTGGTCGCGATCGCGGCCGTGGTCGCGTTCGCGCTCGGCGGCCTGGGCGGGACCGGCGGCGGAGCACCGTCCACGCCGGGGGGCGAGCCGGGGGCGACGCCCGCCTACGCGGACCTGTCGCTG
>CAYJOH010000181.1:0-5595 GCA_964371685.1 uncultured Anaerolineaceae bacterium | reverse complement strand
ACACCCCGGGCCACGAGGCGTTCACCTCGATGCGCGCCCGCGGCGCCCGGGTCACGGACATCGCGGTGATCGTGGTCGCGGCGGACGACGGCGTGATGCCCCAGACGCTCGAGGCGATCAGCCACGCGAAGGCGGCCAAGGTGCCGCTGGTGATCGCGATGAACAAGATCGACAAGCCGGACTCCAACCCGGACCGCGTGCGGACCGAGCTGGCCGAGGCCGGCGTCGTGGTCGAGGACTACGGCGGCGACACGCCGCTCGTCCCGGTCTCCGCGAAGACCCGGGTGGGCATCGACGAGCTGCTCGAGATGATCCTGCTGGTCGCCGACCTCCAGGAGCTCAAGGCCAACCCCAAGCGCCAGGCCGTCGGCACCGTCATCGAGGCGCAGCTGGACAAGGGTCGCGGCCCGGTCGCGACGACCGTCGTCCAGACGGGCACGCTGCGCGTCGGCGACGTCGTCGTCGCGGGCAACACGTTCGGCAAGGTCAAGGCCCTCGAGACGGCCGCGGGCAAGCGGGTGTCGAAGGCCGGCCCCGCCTCGGCGGTGGTCGTGCTGGGCCTCGCGGACGTCCCGGAGGCCGGCGACATCCTGCGCGTCGTGGCCGACGAGAAGATCGCCCGCGCCCAGGTCGAGACGCGCCGGAACGAGCAGGTGGCCCGCGAGGGCGCCGGCTCCAGCCGCGCGACGCTCGAGGACCTGTACCGCCAGATCCAGGCCGGCCAGGCCAAGGAGCTGCGGATCATCCTCAAGGCCGACGTGTCGGGCTCGCTGGGCGCGATCACCCACGCCCTGCAGCAGCTCGACTCGGACGAGGTGAAGATCAACGTCCTGCTCGAGGCGGCCGGCGACATCACCGACAACGACATCATGCTCGCGACGGCGTCGAACGCGATTGTGGTCGGGTTCAGCACCGGGATCACGGACACCGCCCGCCGCGCCGCCGACGCCGAGGGCGTGGACGTCCGGCTGTACGACATCATCTACAAGCTCACGGACGACATCCGGGCCGCGCTGGGCGGCCTGCTCGAGCCGGAGATCGTGGAGGTCGTCGAGGGTCGCGCCGAGGTCCGCCAGATCTTCCGGGTGGGCAAGAGCACGGTCATCGCCGGCTGCTACGTCACCGACGGGCGGATCGTGCGCCACGGAGGCGTCCGCGTGTACCGGGGCGGCAAGGTGGTCGCCACCGACCGGATCGACTCGCTCCGCCGGTTCCGCGACGATGTCCGCGAGGTCGCCTCGAACTTCGAGTGCGGCATCGGCCTGGCCGGGTACAACGACCTGGTCGAGGGCGACATCATCGAGTGCTTCACCAGCCAGACACGCAGCCGGGTCATCGGCTGATCCTCGGGCCGAGGGCCGGCGGAGCCCACCTCGGCCCTCGGAGCGTCCGTCTCAGTAGTGCGATGAGGTTGCCAGGGCGATCATGAGCCAGCGCACGGAGCGCGTCGACGAGCTGCTGCGGCAGGAGATCGGCGCGCTGCTCGCCAAGGAGGTCGCGGACCCGCGGATCGGGTTCGCGACGATCACCGACGTCGAGACGTCGCCGGATCTCCGGCACGCCAAGGTGTGGGTGAGCGTGATCGGCGAGAAGGCCGATCGCAAGGAGACCGTGCGCGCCCTGCAGCAGGCGATGGGCTTCATCCGCCACGAGCTCGGCAAGCGGCTGCGGATCAAGCGGATCCCGGACCTCCACGTGCACGTCGACGACTCCGCCGAGCGCGGCACCCGCGTCCTGCACCTGCTCAACGAGCTCGAGGCGGGCGCCGACCCCGAGACGATCACCCCGTTCGAGGAGTCGCTGCCCACCCCGGTGCCGCGCCTCCACCACGAGGGCGACGCCGACGAGCCAGCGGGCGCCGCCGTGACGCCGGCATCGAAGGCCAGGCGCCGCCCGTCCGGCCGCAGCGTCCCGGGCGCCGGCCGTGGGGCGCCGCCGCGCGCCGAGGACCGCAAGCCCCGCAACCGGCGCGGATGAGCGCCACCGTCGACCTCGCCGCGCTGGCCCGGGACGCGGTGCCGCCCGCCGTCCTCGCGGCGCTGCGCGATGCCCGGCACGTGCTGGCGGCGTGCCACGAGCACCCGGACGCCGACACGATCGGGGCGGCGCTGGGCATCTGCCTGCTGGTCGAGGCGATGGGCGGCCGGGCCACGGCGGTGTGCTCCGACCCGGTCCCGTCGCTGTACGCCTTCCTGCCCGGCGTGGACCGGTTCCGGACCGATCCCGACCCGGCGGAGGCCTACGACCTGCTGGTCCTGCTGGACTGCGCCGCCGACGAGCGGGTGGGGTCGGTGGCCGACCGCCACGCTGACCTGTTCGGGCGGCTGCCCCGGGTCGTCATCGACCACCACGCGTCCAACGACGGTTCCGGCGACGCCGACTGGATCGACGCGGGCGCGGCGGCGACCTGCGAGCTGGTGACCCTGCTCGCCGTACGCCTGGGGACGCCCCTCGACGCCGGAGGGGGCGCGCTGGCGAGCGTGCTGATGGCCGGCATCGTGATGGACACCGCGACCTTCGCCCACCCGAACGCCACGCCGCGCACGCTCGCGGTGTCCGCGGCGCTGGTCGAGGCCGGGGCGCCGCTGTCGGACATCTCGCGCCGCCTGTACCGCACCAAGCCGGACGCCCAGCTGCGGCTGTTCGGCCGGGTGCTGGACCGGCTGGAGACGTCGCCGAACCGGCGGGTGATCTGGTCGACGCTGCGCCTGGCCGACCTCGAGGCGACCGAGGCGCTGCCGGCGCACTCCGAGGGAATCATCGACCTGCTCGCCCAGTCGGAGGTCGCGGAGGTCTCGATGCTGCTCAAGGAGCAGCCGGACGGCACGACCCGCCTGTCCGTGCGCACCCGGCCTGGCGGCGTGGACGCGACCGTCCTCACCGGGGCGTTCGGCGGCGGGGGCCACGCGCGGGCCGCGGGGGCCACCATCGAGGACCCGCTGCCCCGGGCGGCCGCGCGGGCGCTCGAGGTCGCGGAGCGCCTGGCCGCCGAGGTCCGGCGGTGAGGCGTGGCGACCGCAGCGGCGGCCTCGACGGCATCCTCGTCGTCGCCAAGCCGTCCGGCCCGACCTCGCACGACGTCGTGGCGCTGGTGCGGCGGCTGTCGGGCACCAGGCGGGTCGGGCACGGCGGGACGCTGGACCCGTTCGCGGCCGGGGTCCTGCCGGTGTTCCTGGGCCGCGCGACGCGCCTCGTGGAGTACCACCTCGGCGCGTCCAAGCGCTACCGGGCGACGGTCTGCTTCGGCGAGACGTCCACGACCGACGACATCGACGGCGAGCGGACGCCGGTCGGGGGCCCGCCGGTCACCCGCCCGGCCGTGGCGACGGCCCTCGCCGAGTTGACCGGCCCGATCCGCCAGGTCCCGCCGGCCTACAGCGCGGTCCAGGTGGCGGGCCGCCGCGCGTACCAGATGGCCCGCGCGGGCGAGCCGGTGGAGCTGGCGCCCCGCGACGTCACGGTCCACGCCCTCACGCTCCTCGAGTGGGACGACACGGACCCCGCGCGACCGGTGGCCGTGGTGGACGTCGAGTGCTCGGCCGGGACCTACGTGCGGGCCCTCGCCCGCGACCTCGGCGCGCGCCTGGGGAGCGGCGCGTACCTCGGCGCGCTGGTGCGCACGGCGTCGGGCGGGTTCCGGCTCGAGGACGCCGTCTCGTTCGACGACCTGCGCGCACACGCGGCGGACGGGCCTGCCGGCGTGGAGCGGGCGCTGCGCCCGATCGATGCGGGCCTCGAGGACCTGCCCCACGCTCCGATCACCGCGGACGAGGTCCGCCGGCTGGGCGAGGGCCTGGTCACCGCTCCCCGTACGCCGCTCGCCGTCCGCGACGCGCCGCTGGTGCTGGCCATTGGCCCCGACGGCCGGGTCGCCGCGGTGTGCCGGGCCGTGGCCGGTGCCCTGTACCCGCACAAGGTGCTGGCCGAGCGCCCGGTTGACGCCGAGGGGCGCCACGTCCGGCGCGCGCCCGTGGGCGAGGCCGTCTGACGTGCGCGTGGTCTCGGGGCTCGAGCAGCTCGACCATTCGACCGATCCCGTGTTCGTCGTGGTTGGCGTGTTCGACGGCCTCCACCTGGGCCATGCCTACCTGCTGGACCACCTGGTCGCCGAGGCGGCCCGGCGCGCCGCGCGCCCCGTGGTGATCACGTTCGACCACCACCCCGACGAGATCCTGGTGGGCAACGCGCCGCCCCTGCTGTGCGATCCGCGGGAGCGACTCGCGCTGCTCGCGGCCGCCGGCGTGGACACCACGGTCGTCGTCCACTTCGACCAGCGGCTGCGCGAGACGACGTACGGCGCGTTCGTGGCGATGGTCGAGACCCGGGCGCCGCTGGCCGGCTTCCTGATGACGCCCGACGCGGCGTTCGGGTACCGGCGAGAGGGCACCCCGGAGGCGGGGGGGGGGCGCGCCCCCCCCCGGCCCCCGGCGGGGCCCTGGGCGGCGTGCGCGGGTTCGAGGTCGTCGTCGTGCCGCCGTTCGACATCGACGGGCGCGCCGTCCGGAGCACGGACGTCCGCGCCGAGATCACCGCCGGCGACCTGGGCGCGGCCGCGCGCCTGCTGGGGCGCCCGCACACGGTCGTGGGCAACGCCGTCCCGGCGGGGGAGGGCTGCACGCTGCGGTTCGCGCTGCCGGTCGCCCTGCCGCCGGACGGCGAGTACCCGGTCACGGCCGGCCCCGCATCGAGCCACGCGGGCAGCGAGCTGGGAGCGGACGAGGAGGCCGCGGAGGACCTGGTGGCCGCGCCGATGGTCGCGGTCGTGGACGGGGGGACCGTGCGCCTCGCGCCATACGATGGCAGCGGCCCGACCAGGGTCGCGTTCGTGGTCGACGGCGCAGGTGGCGATGCGCGTTGACCCCCTCGGGCGGGGTATGTAATATGGTCACACAAATCTAGACCGGGGAGCCGGCGGTGGGCGCGGTCGCGCGGGAACGCAGGAGGTGACGGGCGTGGGCGAGGACTTCTTCACCGAGGTGCCGGCGCCGATCGCGTTCGGCGGCCTCGAGTCCGCCGATCCCCTGGCCTTCAAGGTCTACCAGCCCGACCGGCTCGTCCTGGGCAAGCGGATGGAGGAGCACCTCCGCATCGGCGCGTGCCTGTGGCACTCGTTCGCGTGGGACGGCCGCGACATGTTCGGCATCGGCACCCTCGACCGGCCGTGGCTCGCGGCGGACGCAGACCCGATGGCCGCGGCGCGCCACAAGATGGCCGTCGCATTCGAGTTCCTGGCCAAGCTCGGGGTCCCGTACTACTGCTTCCACGACCGGGACGTCGCGCCGGAAGGCGACAGCTTCGCCGAGTTCCGGTCGAACCTCGACGCGCTCACGGACGAGGCGCTCGGCTACCAGGAGCGGACCGGCACCCGGCTGCTGTGGGGGACGGCGAACCTGTTCACCCATCCGCGCTACCAGGCCGGCGCGGCGACCAACCCGGACCCCGAGGTGTTCGCGTACGCCGCCGCCCAGGTCAAGCACATGCTCGAGGTCACCAAGCGCCTGGGCGGCACCAACTACGTGCTGTGGGGCGGGCGCGAGGGTTACGACACGCTGCTCAACACGGACCTCCGCCGCGAGGGGCAGCAGCTCGCCCGCT
>CAYJOH010000180.1:0-5613 GCA_964371685.1 uncultured Anaerolineaceae bacterium | reverse complement strand
TCCCCGAACCGGTCGCGGAGCTCGGCGGCCTCGGCCGTGGCGCGGTTGTCGCGGTAGGTCAGCCCGGGCGCCACCGGGCGCCCACGGCGGTCGACGAGCACGACCGAGGGGCACTGCCCCGTCAGCGAGATCGCCGCCACCCGGCGGCTGGGCCCGAGGCGCCGGACCAGCTCGCGGAGCGACGCCAGCGACGCGGACCGCCAGTCCGTGGCGGACTGCTCGGACCAGCCCGGGCGGGGCGAGCGTGACGCATAGGGACGCCGGACCTCGAGGAAGCGCCGGCCCTCGAGATCGAACGCGCCGGCCCGGGCGCCGGACGTGCCGACGTCGATGGCGACCAGCACCTCGGCGGGATCGGTCATCGCCAGATCATGGGCCGCCGCGGTCAGCCGCGCACGAGCTGGTGTGTCGTGACCTTGTCGCGCTCGAGGGTCACGAGCGCGCCGTTGAGGGCGCCGGTGGAGTAGTCGCTGCCGGGGTTGATGACGATCGTGCGGCCGATGCGCCGGATCCCGGCGGACTCGTGGATGTGCCCGTGCAGGCCGAGCAGCGGCTGGGCCGCCTCGATCGCGGCCCGGACCGCGGTGCTGCCGGCAGGTGCAAACTTCACCTGGCCGAGCGACTGCTGGACCGTGAGCGTGGCGTCGAGGACGGGCGCGTCGTCCAGCCCGGACGCGATGGGCGGGACATGGAG
Organism: uncultured Anaerolineaceae bacterium; assembly: GCA_964371685.1. Classification (GTDB taxonomy): domain Bacteria; phylum Chloroflexota; class Limnocylindria; order Limnocylindrales; family CSP1-4; genus CAIXZV01. Next base: position 4,919 of record CAYJOH010000180.1, on the reverse strand, counting down.
GTTGAACACGGCGCGGGCGGGATCGCGCAGCTTCTCGACCATCCGGCCGATCGAGGCGGCGAGCTCGGGCTCCGACTGCTCCCGGTGGCTGTGGAACGGCGTCAGGTTGGAGTACCCCCACGAGACCAGCTCGTGGTCGTCCCCCAGCGGCACCACGCGACCTTCCACGGGCGTGGCCCAGGTCGCCTCGTCCAGGATCGCCTGGAGCTGGGCCGGGTCGTCGTTGCCGAGCATCACGTACAGCGGGATGCCCCTCGGCCGGAGGCGCTCGTCGGCCAGCGCCATCCACGTCCGCAGCCGGGCGGCCATGAGCTCGAGGAACAGCGACTCGATGGTCCCCTCCGACTGGCGCGCCTCGAGCTCGCCGGGCTCGGCCCGGTACGGGTAGTAGCCGTGGTCCTCGATCAGCTTCTCGAGGGCCTCCAGCTCGGGGCCCTCCGTGACGTCGTGGTCGGTGCCGATGAACCGCGCGTGCCACCGTCCCCCGGTGCCCCGGACGATCCCCTGGATCGCCTTGCCGCCCAGGTCGGCGCCCAGGACGAGGATGTCGGCGCCGTACGTGGGCCCCGCGTTGAGGAGCTTGCGGAAGCACTTGCTCGAGCCGTGGAGGTCGGTCGCGAAGTAGAGCCGGACCCGCGCTGCCATGCCCGTCAGCCGGCGCGGGCGGTGCGGGCGGCGTCGACGAGCGCCCGGGCCCGGGCCGGGTCCACCTCGTTCCAGGTCACGCCATCGCGCTTGAGGCTGGTGCCCACGATGGCGCCGTCGGCGACCGAGAAGATCTCCGCGATGGTGTCGGCGCGGACGCCCGTATTGGCGATGACCGGCGTGCCCGGGACGGCGTTCTTGGCCGCCCGGAGGTCGCTCATCTCGAACGAGGTGCCGGCGGCTGGGCCGCTGATGAGGATCGCGTCGACGCCCAGGAACGCCGCGCCCCGGGCCCGGTCGGCGACCGACCGCCGGCCGATCGCGCTCGCGAACTCGGGCTGGATGTTGTCGAACAGCAGGACGTTGGAGGCGCCGATCGCCGTCCGATAGCCCGCGATCTCGCCGATGCTGGGCTCGATCATCCCGAGGTCGCTCTCGTACACGCCGGTCATCACCTCGCGGACGAACGTCGCACCGGTGGCCCGGGCGACGGCGAGGCTCGCGATCGCGTCCCACAGCAGGTTGACGCCGAACGGCACGCGGACGTCGCGCCGGAGCTGCCCCACCACCGAGGCCATGGCGGCCACGATCTCGGGGCCGACCTTGAGCTGGTACGGCAGGTCGGCCTCGTTGCAGAACATCACGCCGTCCACGCCCGCGTCCTGGAGCACGGCGAGGTCCCGCCCGACGACATCCACCGCCTTGCCGATCCCCGCGGCGGCGTCGTGCCACGGCCGGCCGGGCAGCCCCGGCAGGTGGAGCATCGCGATCACGGGCTTCGGGGTGCCGAAGGTCCGCTCAAGGAGATCCATCGTTCAGCTCCTCGTCTTGCTGCGAGCACGTCGCGGTGTGCGGGGCTGGGGGCCGGCGGGCTCGCGCGTGTCGGCTCCGCCGGCGAGGACGACCCGCACGCCGATCGCGCGCAGGGCCTCGAGCTCCGCGGGTGCCGCGCTGGGGTCCGTGATGAGCGTCTCGACGGTGTCCGCGGGCGCCACGACGGCGCTGGTCGCGGTCCCGAGCTTGGAGCCGTCCGCGACGACGACCAGGCGCGCCGCGCGCGAGATCGCCACCCGCTGGATCTCGGCCTCCTCGTCCGACAGCTCCGTGATCCCCCAGCGCACGGACAGGCCGGCGGCACCGATGACGGCGACGTCGAACCGGTAGCGGGCGAGCGTGCCGGCCGCGATCGCCCCCGTGGTCGTCAGCTCGTCGCGGAGCACCGACCCGCCGAGGACGACCGTGCGCAGCGGACGAGTGCCGAGCAGGCTCGCGGTGGGCAGCGACGGCGTGACGACGATCAGGTCCGGGCGGGGGTGGAGGTAGCGCGCGACCTGCTCCACGGTCGTGCCGACGCCCAGGAACAGCACGCGCGCGTCCTCGACCAGCCCGGCGGCACGCATCGCGATCAGGCGCTTCTCGCGCGGGTGCTGGAGGGCGCGCGCGTTGAACGCCACGTCCAGGGCCCGGGTCAGGTGGGCCGTCGCGCCGCCGTACGTCTGGCGCAGGAAGCCATCCCGCTCCAGCCGCCGGATGTCGCGGCGGATCGTCATCTCCGAGACGTCGAGCTCGCGGGCCAGCGCCCCGACGTGGATGGTCTGCTCGTCCGCGACGCGCTCGAGGATCACGTGGCGGCGATCGACCGGGACCAGGCCGCGGCGCTGGCCCTGCGGGTGGCCCGATTCGGCGACCTGCTCACCATCCGACATGTCGAGCCGCGAAACCTCACAACAGATGTTGACGTAGAGTGTTCTTTTGTGTTCGACTATCGCCTGACGCGGCGCGCCGTGTCAAGCGGGCGCGCCATGGAGGATGGATCGGAGGAACCTAGTGGCTACCAGTGCCGGCCCGGGACGGGGAGGCCTGTTCGTCCGCCAGAGCACCGGCCTCGTTCGCGAGGCGTCTGCCCTCGACGCGACCATTTACAACGCGGTCTTCTCGGCACCTGTGGGCGCCACGCTGGCGTGGGGCGTGTTCTTCGCCCTGAGCGCCTTTCCTGGCGCCGATCTCGTGTGGGCGACGGTCGTCGCCTTCGTCCTCAACGTCCCGGTCCTGCTGATGATGGCGCTGCTCGCGTCATCGATGCCCCGGACCGGTGGCGACTACGTGTGGGTCAGCCGGATCCTGTCCCCGCCGCTGGCCACGATCTCCAACTTCGGAGCCGCCCTGTCGGCGATGATCGGGGCCACCTTCTGGGCGCGGTACTTCCCGGTGTTCGCGCTAGGCCCGGTGCTCGTGACCCTCGGCGTCCTGTTCGAGAACCAGGGCCTGGTCGACGCGGGCACCAACTTCCAGACCGACGGCGCGTGGATCTTCGGCGGCGGGTTCGCGATGATCCTGCTCATGACCGCGATCCACATCGCGGGCCTGCGTACGACCTTCCGCTGGCAGAACGTGTTCTGGATCATCGCCTCGCTGGGGACGTTCCTGGCGTTCCTCGTCCTGCTGTTCGGCAACACCGCTGACTTCCAGGCGAACTTCGGCGCCCTCAACGAGAAGTTCGGCGGCGGCGACGCCGCGGCCGTGATCGCGGCGGGCGGCGCGGAGGGCGCGAAGCCCGACGTCTCGAACATGGATGCGACCCTGCCCACCATCTTCGCGATCATGGTGTTCATGATGTGGAACTGGTGGTCCGTCTACCTGTCCGGCGAGCTCAAGAGCGCGTCGAACCGGTCGCGCCAGACGGGGATCATGTTCGGCGCCCTGGCCTGGGACGTGATCTTCATCGTCATCGGCGTCCTGCTGCTGTTCAAGGTCACCGGGTACGACTTCATGGTCGCGGTCAACAGCGCCAACGACGCCTACGCGATCCCGACCGGGCCCTGGTACCACTTCATGGCCAGCCTCGTCTACAACATCCCGGTGATCACCATCCTGATCGTCGGGTCGTTCCTGTTCTGGAGCCTGCCGGCGATGGTCGGCAACACGTTCATGCCCATCCGGACCGTGTTCGCCTGGTCGTTCGACCGCCTGCTGCCCGAGAAGTTCTCGGAGGTCAACGAGCGGACGCACTCGCCCGTGCCGGCGATCCTGCTGGTCATGGGCCTCGTGACGCTGATGCTCATGTGGAGCGTCGCGTCCACCGACTTCGCCACCTGGCTGGCGCTGGGCGTGCTGGCGGGTGTCGTCTGCGTCGTGATCGTCGGCGTGGCCGCGATCATGTTCCCCACCCGGCGACCCGACCTGTACCGGGCGTCGCCGGCGAATGTCACGGTCGCGGGGATCCCGGTGCTGTACATCGTGGCCCCGCTGTCCATCCTGGTGATGCTGTTCCTCACCTGGCTGACGCTCCAGTACCCGGCCCTGGCGCTGTACGGCGACGCCAACAACGCCTGGTGGGTGCCGACGTTCATCGGAGGCATCGTGGTGGTCGGCCTCGTCGTGTACTTCGGCGCGAAGTTCATCCGCCGGAGCCAGGGGGTCGACATCGACCTCGTGTACAAGGAGCTGCCGCCCGAGTGACGGACGGCGGCCAGCGCGCCCATCGCGGGGCGCCCCTGCCCGGCCGCGGGCGGGGCGCCTCGCTCACGGTGCCCGGCCGGTTCCGCGCCGCCGGGTTCGACAGGGGCGGGGGGCTCCGGGGCCCCGAGCACCTGTGGGCTCAGGCCGAGACAGAGCTGCTCGCCCGGCACGGCGCGACGTTCTCGCCGGCGGACGTCGAGGCCACGCACGGCCGCTCGATCGAGGATTCGGTGGCCGTGTACGCGGCGCGGCTCGGGGGCGTGTCCGCTGTCGTGCTGCGTGCCGAGCTGATGGCGCTGATGCGCGCGCACTACCGGGCCGGGCCGTCCGTCCGGCCCGGCGCCCGGGTGCTGCTGCGGGCGCTGGAGGGCCGCCTGCCGATGGCGGTGGCCTCGAACACGGATGGGGACCTCGTCCGCCTCGCGCTCGCCGGGGCGGGGCTCGAGGACGCGTTCCGGGCGGTCGTGTCGGGCGCGGACGTCGGGCGGGGCAAGCCGCAGCCCGACGTCTACCTGGCCGCGTGCCGGTCGCTGGGCGTCCGTCCGCGGGACGCGGTGGCATTCGAGGACTCGCCCGTGGGCGTGCAGGCCGCGAAGGCCGCCGGCCTGACGTGCGTGGCGGTGCCGGAGCGCGCCGGCATCGATCTTGGGGCGTGGGGGGCGGACCTGGTGGCGGGGTCGCTGCTCGACGTGGTGGCGATGGTGCACGGGTAGCGGGGAACGGCGCGCGGGTCGTCCGGCACTGGCGGATATCGAACATCTGTTCTACGATCCTGGTCCGCCCCTCGGAGACCCGTCGCGTGGCCCTTCCCGCCT
>CAYJOH010000179.1:0-5632 GCA_964371685.1 uncultured Anaerolineaceae bacterium | reverse complement strand
CGAGCGCACGGGAGGCCGTCCGCTGGACATCATCTTCCTCGTCGAGCGGCTCGAGTCGCTGATCGCGAACGGCAAGCCGCTGCCCCTGACCCGCAACGCGATCATCGATCGGGACGCCGCCCTCAACCTCATCGACGAGCTTCGTGTCGCCGTGCCCGAGGAGGTGCGTGCCGCCAAGCGGATCAACCAGGAGGGGGAGCGGATCATCGAGAAGGCCCAGGAGGAGGCCGAGCGCATCGTCGCGCGCGCCCAGGAGCAGGCGGCGTTCCTGATCGAGGAGCGGGGCCTGACCGAGGCGGCCGAGGCCGAGGGCCGGCGAATCCTCGAGAACGCCGAGGACGAGGCGGCGCAGATCCGGAGCGGCGCCGACGAGTACGCGGCGAGCGTGCTAGGCGGTCTCGAGGCGGACGTCGCGCGGACGCTGCGCAGCATCGAGCGCGGGATCGCGATGCTGGACGAGCGGCGCGCGTCGTACGCGCCCGCCGAGCCGGAGCCCGACGCGGACGAGGTCGCCTACGCCCCGGATGCGCTCGAGGCGGAGGACGAGGAGACGGGGGCCTCGGCCATCGGGCGGCGATGACCGCCCGTGACACCCATCAGCCGCACCCGGTCGACACCCACGGCGATCCGCTGACATTTGCCTTGTCGGGGCTCATGGCCGAGCCACCCGGCACGGTGCGCGAGTACGAGATCGAGGCCGTGGCCGTGGACGCCGGAGAGGGCCTGGTGCTCACCGAGCCCGTCGGCGGGCGGCTGCGCCTGTTGCGCACGAACCGCGGCCTGGTCGTGGACGCCCGCCTGGCGACGGCGATCGCCGGCGAGTGCGCCCGCTGCCTGCGCCCGCTGGCCACGCCCGTCCAGCTGCGGATCGACGAGGAGGTCCTGCCCTCGATCGACTTCGCCAGCGGCCTGCCCGTCCCGCTGGAGGAGGGCGCCGACCCCGAGGCGCCGCGGCTGACCGATCACCACGAGCTGGAGCTGCGGCCGCTGGTGGCCGCGGCGATCAGCCTGGCCGAGCCGATCGCCCCCCTGTGCGAGCCGGACTGCCCGGGGCTGTGTCCCGAGTGCGGGCAGCGCGTCGAGCCGGGCCACCCGGTGCATGACGAGCCCATCGACCCCCGCCTCGAGTCGCTCCTCGCCTTCCGGGTCGACGGGGACGCCGATAGCGGGTAGACTCCCCGCTCGGCCCCCCGTCCCGGCGGCGGCGCGTCCGCGCGCCCCGGGGCCGGTGCCGTACCGCAGCCACGATCCCGCGGGCGATCTCCGCGTGACCAGCCCCGAGAGGAGCAACAACCGACATGGGTGTGCCGAAGCGAAAGGTCGCTCACGCCCGGCAGATGGACCGGCGGAGCCACCACGCCCTCACCCTGCCGACGCTCGTCGAGTGCCCGCATTGTCACGAGCCGAAGCTGCCGCACCGGGTCTGCCCGGCGTGCGGCTACCACAACGGCCGCCAGGCGATCGTGCTGAAGCCGGCCGGCGGGGCCGCGGCTGGCGGCGAGGAGACCGCGTAACCGGACACGTGAGCCGGGGCGAGGACGCGGGGAGCCGGGCGATGACGCCGTGACCGCGAGGACGCCGTGACCGTGCGCACCGGGCCGGCCGCGGCAGACCGGGCGAGCGCCGCCGGGCGAGGGGTCCGCGTCGCGGTGGACGCGATGGGCGGCGACCACGGCGCCGCCGAGGTCGTGCCGGGGGCGGTCGCGTACGCGCGCGCGAACCCCCACGACGAGGTCATCCTGGTCGGCGACGAGGCCGTCATCGCGGCGCACGGCGGGGACCTGCCGGCGAACGTGCGGGTCGTCCACGCGGCGGAGCTGATCGGGATGGACGAGCACCCCGCCCGGGCTCTCGTCCGCAAGCGCGACAGCTCGATCGTCGTCGCCACGGAGCTCGTGAAGGCCGGCGAGGCCGATGCCGTCGTGACCGCGGGCCACACCGGCGCGGGCATGGCCGCGGGCAAGCTCATCCTCGGCTCGCTGCCGGGCATCGACCGCCCGGCGCTGGCGATCCAGATGATCAGCGCGGGCCGGCCGTTCGTCCTGCTCGACATCGGGGCCAACCCGGACTCCACGGCCGAGAACCTCGCCCAGTTCGCCCGGATGGGTGCGATCTTCTCGGAGCGCGTGCTCGGCGTGGAGCGGCCGCGGGTCGCCCTGCTCTCGATCGGCGAGGAGAAGGGCAAGGGCGACGCCCGGATCCAGCGGGCGACCGAGCTGCTGGACGAGACCGACCTCAACTTCATCGGCAACGTCGAGGGCAAGGACCTCACCCAGCAGGTCGCCGACGTCGTCGTGTGCGACGCGGTCCTGGGCAACGTCGTGATCAAGTTCTTCGAGGGCCTGTCGGGCTTCATCTTCGACCAGTTCCGGGACGAGTTCCGAAGGTCGCCGCGCGGCCGGCTGGCATACCTGCTGCTGCGGCCGGGGATCGCGCGCATCCGGCACACGTTCGACTACGAGGTCGTCGGCGGGTCGCCGCTGCTCGGCATCCGGGGGACCGTGATCATCACCCACGGCCGCGCGAAGCGGCGGATGATCGAGCACGCCGTGCGCGTCGGGGCGGCCACCGCGCGGGAGCGGGTCGCGGAGCGGATCGGCCGCGCGCTGGGCGGCGAGGTGTACGACGATACGGACATCGCGGCCGCACCGGCCGTCGCCTCGGAGGCCAGCTCGTGACGCCCATGCTGTCGGTCGGGCCCGGCGTCATCCGGGACACCGTGCGCCTCGCCGCGCTCGAGGTGCCCGGGGTGCTCCGCGTCGGGCGTGGCGGCGCGCCGTGGCGCGACGCGCTCAGCGGGTCGCCGATCAAGGTCCGGATCCGAGACGGGCGGGTGCACGTCACCGTGTGGCTCGTGGCGCGGCCCCGCCAGCAGCTCGTGCCGCTCGCGGGCCAGGTCCGCGCCGCGGTTGGCGCGGCGGTCGTGCGGCTGCTGGGCCTCGAGCTCGGCGGCGTGACCGTCCTGGTGGACGGTGTCGGGGCCTGAAGCCCCGCGCCCGGCGCGGCACCGCGCGAACGAGGAACGGGTCCGTGGCCGCCGCGCCGGGCGACGGCTCGCCCTCGCCTCGGTGTTCGAGGCCGAGTTCGGCCAGCGGACGGCCGACGCCATCCTCGAGCGACACCTCGCGACCGAGGCGGACCCCGAGGCCTCGGCACTCGCCCGGGAGATCGTCGCCAACGTGCTCGCGAACCGCGAGACCCTCGATGCGCGGATCACCGCCGCGGCCCCCCAGTATCCCGTCGTCCAGCTCGCCCGGATGGACCGCGCGCTGCTGCGTTGCGGCCTGTGCGAGGTGCTACACTCGCCCGCGACGCCGGCCCGGGTGGCGATCGCCGAGTGGGTCGAGCTCGCTCGAACGTATTCGGGCGAGCCGATGCGACGGCTCATGAACGGCGTACTTGGGCGGATCGCCCGCGAGAGCAACGCAACCCGTCAGGACACCGCCGAGGCACCAGGAGGGAGTCAGTGGCCAGCACGTACGAGCGGCTGAAGAAGATCGTCATCGAGCAGCTGGGGGTCGACGAGTCCGAGGTCAACCCCGAGGCCTCGTTCGTCGACGACCTGAACGCCGACTCGCTGGACCTTGTCGAGCTGATCATGAGCCTCGAGGAGGAGTTCGGGACCGAGATCTCCGACGAGGACGCCGAGAAGATCCGGACCGTGCAGGACGCCGTCGACTACATCGACGAGCACTCCTCCTAGCGGCATCGACCGGGGCGGGATGCACCCGGCCGACGCGCTCACGGAGCGACTCGGGCTCCCGATCCGCGATCGCGACCTGCTCGCGCAGGCGCTGGTCCACAGCAGCTGGCTGCACGAGCACCCGGAGGCCGTCCGGGGCCACAACGAGCGGCTGGAGTTCCTGGGCGACGCCGTCGTCAACCTGGCCATCTCCGAGGCCCTGTTCCGCCGCCATCCGGCCGATGACGAGGGTGTCCTCTCGGCACGCCGGGCCGCCATCGTGAGCACGGCTGGGCTCGCGCGTCTGGCGACGAGGCTGGACCTCGGGTCGTTCCTGCTGCTCGGCGAGGGAGAGTCGCAGCGCGGCGGGCGGGTCCGGCCGTCGCTCCTCGCCTCGGCGTTCGAGGCGCTGGTGGGCGCCATCTGCCTCGACCTCGGCTGGGAGGCCGCGCGCGACTGGATCCACGGCTGGGCGGAGCCCGAGATCGGGGCGGACCTCGCGCTGACCACGCTCAAGAGCCCCAAGAGCCGGCTCCAGGAGCACACCCAGCGGACCAGTGGCGACCGGCCGGCGTACCGGATCGTGGAGGCGGTCGGGCCCGATCACGAGAAGCAGTTCCGGATCGAGGTCGTCGTGGGCGGGCGCGTGCTGGGCACGGGCGAGGGCCTGTCGCGGCGGGTCGCGGAGACCGCCGCCGCCGCGCAGGCGCTGGAGCAGATCCGCCGGGAGCGCCAGGCGGCACGGAGTGCCCGCGCGGCCGCCGCCGCGGCGGGCGGCGGAGACGAGGTCCCTCCGCCCGCGGCATCGTCGGAGGCCGGGGACGCCGGGTCGGGACGGCGGCCGGCCATCGGGGCACCGGACGCCGAGGGCGACGCGTGAGCGCCCCCGCGCGCCTGCTCGGCCTGCGCGTCCAGGGCTTCAAGTCGTTCGCCGAGCGGACCCTGGTCGAGTTCGGCGAGGGCATCAGCGCGATCGTCGGGCCCAACGGGTCCGGCAAGTCGAACCTCGCCGACGCGCTCCGCTGGGCGCTCGGCGAGCAGGGCCGCTCGCTCCGGATCCGCAGGAGCGAGGACGTGATCTGGGCCGGGTCGGACCGGCGGGCCGCCCTGGGCATGGCGGACGTCACGCTCGTCCTCGACAACGCCGACGCGCTGCTGCCGGTCGAGTACTCGGTCGTGGAGCTCGGCCGGCGCCTGTACCGCTCGGGCGAGAACGACTACCTGCTCAACCGCCAGCGGGTGCGGCTGCGAGACCTCGTGGACCTGCTCGACTCGGCGAACCTCGCCGAGAACGCGTTCCTGTTCATCGGCCAGGGCATGGTGGACCAGGCGCTCGCGCTGCGGCCCGAGGAGCGTCGGCCGCTGTTCGAGGAGGTGGCCGGGGTCCGGCGCCACGAGCGCCGGCGGCGGAAGGCCGAGGAGCAGCTCGTCGAGGCCGAGGCGAACCTGGCCCGGGTCGAGGACATCCTCGCCGAGCTTCGGCCCCAGGCCCGCCGGCTGGGCCAGCTGGCCGAGCAGCAGGCGACCCGCCTGACCGCGGGCGAGGAGCTGGCCGCCGCGCTGATCGCGGCCGCGCACGGGCGATGGCACGAGGCGGCCGCGAGGGCGGCCGAGGCGAACGCGCGGCGGGACGCCCTGCGGGCCGAGACGGAGCGGTCGCTCGAGGCGCTCGAGGCGGCGGAGTCGGCGGTCGGCGACATCGCCGCGTCCATGGCGGCGCGCGCGGAGGCGGAGCGCGAGCGCCGCGCGGTCCACGAGTCCGCGCGCGCGGAGTTGACGTCGCTCGGCCTGCGCGAGGCGCGTGCGGCCGGGGAGATGCAGGCGGCGGACCGTGACCGGGCGCGCATCACGGCGGAGCGCACAACGGCGGAGGCAGACCTCGCGGCCCAGCGGCGGATCCTCGCCCAGCCAGTCGCCGAGCGGGACGCGGAACTCGAGGCGGCGCTGGGG
>CAYJOH010000178.1:0-5722 GCA_964371685.1 uncultured Anaerolineaceae bacterium | reverse complement strand
GCGACACCCCGGGGTCAGCGCCGGCGCTGGAGCGTGACGAACGCGATCCCCAGCCCGCCGACGCACCAGGCGGCGAGCAGCGCCCAGGCGCCCAGGGTCATCGGGAAGGTGCTCGCGGCGACCGTGCCCCGGATGACCTCGCCCATCGCCTGCACCGGCAGCAGCGCGTGGATCGCCTGCAGCCAGTCCGGAAGCCGCTCGGGCGGGAAGTTGAGCGGCGAGAACATGAGCACGAACACGACCAGGACCTGGGTCAGCAGCTGGGCGACCGTCGGCGGCAGCACGGACGCCATCGCGTAGCCCACCGTCGCCGAGGTCAGCGCGACCAGGACGAACGCCGGGATGACCAGCGGGATGACGTCCAGGTCGAGCCCGAACCGCCAGACACCGATCGCCAGCGCGAACGCGACGCCCGGAAGCACGATCGCCATCCACACCGTCAGGTCGGCGAACAGGTAGACGAGCCGGGGCACCGGCAGTGACCGCATGTACTCGAGCGTCCCCTCGGTCTTCGCCTGGGCGACCACCTGCGGCACCGCGACGAGGCCCATCGTGATCAGCGTGATCGCCGGCGCCCCGGTGGCCAGGAACAGCACGGTGATCTCGTCGATCTCCGGGAACAGGAGCGGGTAGCCCACGACGATGCCCAGGGCGAACAGCGCCTGGACGATGATCGCGAGCGGCAGGAACGCCTTGAGCCTGAGGGCCTGCCAGCGGATCAGCAGGGTGTAGCTACGCAGCGAGCGCATCGTTCCTCTCCTGGTTGGCCAGTGCGTCGGCCCGGCCGACGAGCTCGATGTACACGTCCTCGAGCGTGGCCGGCGCGAGCGAGAACTCCTCGACCACGCCGTCCCGGCGGAGCGACTCCGCCCAGGCCACGGCGTCGCCCGCGCGCGCGGCGGGGATCGTCGCGATCGCCCGAGACCCGTTGGGCACGTAGCGGCGGACGAATGCCGCCGGGGCCGGTGCCGCCGTGCCGGGCTCGAGCACCAGCTCGACGCGCAGGTCGTCGGCCACCTCGGCCTTGAGGGCGGCGGGCGTGCCCTGGGCGATGACCCGGCCGCGGTCGAGGATGGCCAGCCGGTCCACGGACCGCTCGGCCTCGACGACGTTGTGGGTGACGAGCAGGACGGCGGCCCCCTCGTCGGCGAGCGCCCGGACCTGGCCCCACAGCAGGCGACGCCGGACCGGGTCCACGTCGTTGGTCGGCTCGTCGAGGATCACGACGCGCCCGGGGACGACGGCCGCCATGGCGAACGACACGAGCCGCTTGACGCCGCCCGACAGGCGTTCGCCGGCCTGACCTCGCCACTCCCCGATCGCGAGCGCCTCGACGAACCGCTCGCGGCGCTCGCGGACGAGGGCCGGGCTGCCGCCGCGCAGGCGGCCGAGCAGCTCGATGGCCTGGTCGGGCGTGAGGCCGTCGATCGGCAGCTGGGCCTGCGGCTGGAGGGAGCAGGCCTGGCGGGCGTAGCCCGGGTCGGCGACCGCGTCCCGGCCGTCGATGTGGATGGTCCCGGCGTCGGGCCGCAGCAGCCCCACGACCTGGTTGACCAGCGTCGTCTTGCCGGCGCCGTTGTGGCCGAGCAGGCCGAACACCTGGCCGGCATCGACGTGGAGGTCGATGCCGTCGTTGGCGCGGGTCCCGGCGCCGCGGCGGGTGGGCGATCGGTAGGTCTTGCTGACGCCCTCGATCTCGAGCAGCATCGCGGTTCGTCTCCTGTGATCGGGTCCGACGTGCCCGGGCGCGCCCGGCCACGTGTCTGATACCGTTCAGTATCGAGATACGCGATAGTATGTCAATACCACAAAGGACGTAGATACCCTTTGGTATCATCGGCCCGCGATGACTGACGACCCGACTCCCAAGCCCCCCGCGCCGCGGCCCTCCGCCCGCCCGGCCAAGTCCTCGTTCGTGCGCGACCTCGCGGCTCCCACCCGCGACGCCATCCGGCTCGCCATCGCCGAGGCCCGCGAGGCGCTCAAGGAGACCCGTCTCGAGATCCGCGTCGAGCGCCTGAGCCGAGGGGAGAGCCGCCAGCGCACGCGCGAGCTGCTGCTCGACGCCGCGGCCGAGGTGTTCAACCGGCTCGGGTACCACGGGGCGTCGCTCGAGGCCGTGGCCGAGGCCGCCGGCTTCACCAAGGGCGCCGTGTACTCCAACTTCGCGACCAAGGGGGAGCTGTTCACGGCGCTCCTCGAGCGCTACACGCGGCAGCGCCTGGCCGCCCAGGACGAGGTGCTCGAGCATGCCTCGCTCCAGCAGCTGGCCGACTACGCGGGAGAGCTGATCCGGCAGCAGGCCGCGGAGCAGTCGACGTGGGACCTGCTCCAGATCGAGTTCTGGCTGGCGGCCATGCGGGATCCCCGGATGCGCGAGCTGCTGGTCGAGGGGACCGACGAGCTGTACCGCCAGTCCGGGCGCCGGCTGGAGGCGAAGCTGGCCGAGGCGGGCGCACGATCCGCGTTCAACGGGACGGAGCTGTCGCGCCTCATGAACGCTCTCGGCAGCGGCCTGCTGCTCCAGGTCTACCTCGAGCCCGACGCGGTGGACCCGGCGCTGTTCGGCCGCGCGATCCGCGCGCTCGCCGGGCTGAGCATGGACGAGCCGCGGGCGCCGGCGCCGGACGAGGGGGCCGCGGCGGGCTGAGCCGGATCAAGGGCGTCGTGCCGGACGGGGCGTCTCGCGGCAGTTGATCGCCGCGGCCGGCTCGGGCCGCGGGACTACTCGCCCGCCAGCTCGATCCGGATCCGCTTGTTGATCCGGCCCTTGGACTCGTAGCCGGTGACGTGGATCCCGCCCACCTCGCGGGTGTTGGCGACGTGAGTTCCCCCGTCAGCCTGCAAGTCAAGCCCGACGATTTCTATGGTGCGGATCTCCTCGATCCCGGGCGGCAGGAGGTTGACCTTCGTCCGGATCAGGTCCGGGATCGCGAACGCCTCGGCGCGGGGGAGCACGTTCACGCGCACGTCGCGGCCGGCGCGGAGCTCCGCGTTGACCTTGGCCTCGATCTCGTCCACCAGGTCGCCGGACATCCGCTCGAACTCGAAGTCCATCCGGCCCGACCCGGGCTCCATGTTGCCGCCCGTGACCAGCGCCCCGTAGTCCCGCCACACGACGCCGCACAGGGCGTGCAGCGCGGTGTGGGTGCGCATCAGCGCGTAGCGGCGGGCCCACTCGAGGTCCACGGCGACGAGGTCGCCGGCCCGCGGCAGCTCACCGTCCTCCGGCGCCTCGAGCTCATGGACGATCTCGCCGCCCACGCGCCGTGCGGCGCGCACGACCCAGGTCCGGCCGTCGGCGGTGCGCAGGATGGTGCCCCGGTCCGACGGCTGGCCCCCACCGCCCGGGTAGAACGCGGTCTGGTCCAGGACGACGAGCGGCGGCCCGTCGGCCGAGGCCACCTCGAGGACGCGCGCCTCGAGGGACCGGGCGTACGCGTCGCGGTAGCAGCGCTCGTCGACGCGCGGGGTCATCGGGCGCGGGCCCCGGTCATGCCGTCAGCCGCCGACGGTCAGCGTCCCGATCATGTTCGGGTGCACGCTGCAGACGAACTGGTACGTGCCGGCCGTGAGCGCGGGGACCTGGTAGTCGATCTCCTGCGGCCCGGTGGTCAGCTGGCCCCGGAACATCTCCATGCCGCCGGCATCCTTGATCACGACGTCGTGCGGGACGCTGGCGTCCTTGTTGTTGAAGTGGATCGTGAACGCCGTGTCCGCGGGTGCGCTGAGCTCCTTCTGCTCCCAGTCCACGTTGAGCGCCGAGAGCTGGATCACGGTGCCGCCGGCGCCGTCTGAGGGGGCCTCGGAACCGGGCGCCTCGGACGCCGGGGCCTCGGAGCCGGGTGCCTGCGACGCGTCGCCGGAGGGCACGGGCGTGGCGGCGGGCGGCTCGGTGGGCGGGGCGTAGGTCCAGCCCGGGCCGGCCGAACCGGCGCACGCGGCGGCGGCCAGGGCGATCAGCAGGACGGCGAGGGGCAGGAGCAGACGGCGCATCGAAACCTCTGAGACGGATCTTGCGTGGAGGCGCCGATCCTACCGTGATCGCGCCTGACCTGCCTCCGACCGGCCACCCCGCTCCAGGCCGAGGCGGATCGAGACCGCGGCCGCCTCCACCCGGCCGGACACGCCGAGCTTGGACAGGATGTTGCCGACGTGGACGCCCACGGTCTTCTGGCTGATGAACAGCCGGTCGCCGATCTCGCGATTGGTCCGGCCCTGCGCGATCAGCCCGAGGACCTCCAGCTCCCGCCGGGACAGCCCGAACGTGTCGCCGCCGGCGCCGGGACCCTTGGGCGTGGTGACGGCGGGCGCCGGCGCGGTCGCGTCCGAGACGGGGCCGGGCGTGACCGATGCCCGCGGGCCCGTGGCCGGGGCGGCGGGGACGTCGAGCAGGGCGTCCACCTCCTCGGGCAGCGTGATCATGGCGCGGCGGCCCAGCTCGCGCAGCTCCCGGAGCAGGGGCCGTGCCCGGAGGCCCATGGCCAGGGCCACGGCCTGGGCCAGCGGCTCGCGCGCGTCCGCCCGCACCACCCGTGCGTCCGTCCGGGTGCGCGAGCCCGCGGCGGGGCCGGCGATCGCGCCGGCGAGGATCGCCTCGGTCTGGCGCCACCGGGCGCGCGCCTCGCGGTACGGGTCGCCCAGCTGGTGCCAGCGCTCGGCGAGGTCGGCCCAGTGCGCGGGGTCGTCCCGGCCGTGGAGCCGGGCGTCGTGGCGAGGCTCGCGTACGGCTCGCGGGCCCCGGTGCCGGAGGCCTCGAGGCCCGCCTGCGCCACCGCGGCCTCCGCCTCGGCGAGGATCCGGCCGGCGCGCTCGCGCGATGCGGCGACGTCCGCGATCCGGCGCCGCTCCAGGGCCTCCGCGACGATCGCGGCCTCCACCTCGAGCGCGGTCGCCGCCATCCGCGCGACCAGCACCCAGTCCTCCGTGCCACGCAACCTGGCCCAGCCCCGCTCGGTGGCCCGGCGCGCGTCGGCGAGGTCGCCGCTCCACATCGCGTACGACGCCGTCGCCTGGTAGGCGGGGACGGCGAACTGGAGGTCGCCGCCGGTCTCGAGCTCGACCAGGATCCGGCCCAGCAGGCGGCCGGCCTCCTCGCCCGCCTCGGACTCGATCTCCACGATGACGAGGTTGAGGATCGCGTTCACGAACGGGACGCCGGCGGGGCTCCAGTCGAGCGCGCGGAGGCTGAGCTCGCGCGCCTCCTCCCAGCGCCCCGCGTCCACCAGCAGGCCCGCCACGTTGCCGCCCAGCAGCTTCCCGTAGACCGCGTCGAGGTCGTTGGCGCGCGCCTCCTCCATGTCCCGGAACGCGACCTCGATCGCCTCCCCTGGCCGGCCGAGCAGCTCCAGGACGACGGCCATGTTGGCGCCCGCCCGCCACCACTCCTCGACCAGGCCGCGGGCCCGCGCCCGCTCGATCGCCGCGCGCAGGACCGGCACGGCCGACTCCGGGTCGTCGCCCCAGCCGTGGACGACCGCGAGCGTCGTCATGGCGTGGATCGCCTCGGGCTCGGCGTCCTCGCCCAGGCTCTGCGCGATCGCCAGGGCATCGGTGGCGGCCCGCTCCGCGTCGCTGAACGCCCCGGCGATCATCCGCTCCTGGGCGAGCAGGGCGAGGATCCGGGCGCGCTCGAGGCTTGGGCCGCCGGGGACGACGTCCGCCGCCCGGCGCAGCGCGATCGTGGCGCCCGCGGTGTCGCCCGCCGCGAGGCGGTAGCGCC
>CAYJOH010000177.1:0-5727 GCA_964371685.1 uncultured Anaerolineaceae bacterium | reverse complement strand
GATCGAGGCCGGCGAGGTCGTGTTCGACGGCCAGGACCTGCTCAAGCTCAAGTCGGACGAGATGCGCAAGATCCGGGGCAACCGGATCAGCATGATCTTCCAGCAGCCCCAGTCGTCGCTCAACCCGGTCTGGAACGTCGGGGCGCAGATCGGCGAGGTCCTCGAGCTCCACCGGAACATGACCCGGCGGGCGGCACGTGGGCGGTCGATCGAGCTGCTGCAGATCGTGGGCATCCCGGACCCGGAGCGCCGCGCGCGCTCCTTTCCGCACGAGATGTCGGGCGGCATGGCCCAGCGCGTGATGATCGCGATGGCGCTCGCCTGCGAGCCCGAGCTGCTGATCGCGGACGAGCCGACGACCGCGCTGGACGTGACGATCCAGGCCCAGATCCTGGACCTGATGCGCAACCTGCGCGAGGAGACCGGGACCGCGATCATCCTGATCACCCACGACCTCGGCGTCGTCGCAGAGATGTGCGATCGGGTCGCCGTGATGTACGCGGGCGAGATCGTGGAGCAGACGGACACCGTGTCGCTGTTCCGCGACCCGCTCCACCCGTACACGCATGGGCTGATCGCGTCGATCCCGGTCGTGGGCGACGTCCGCAACGAGCTGGCGGTCATCCCGGGCAACGTGCCCAACCTGATCGACCTGCCCAAGGGCTGCCGGTTCGCGCCCCGGTGCCGGACCCGCATCGACGAGGAGGTCGCGCTCGCCACCGAGGTCCACCCGGCGTTGCTCCCCGTGGCGCCGGACCACGACGTCCGCTGCTGGCTGTACCACGATGCTGCGGGCAGGCTGCTGCCCGGGGCGGAGCAGCGGCGCCCCACCTCGGCGGCCGGCGACGTCGTCGCGGAGGCCCCTGCGTGAGCGTCCATGCCCCGGCCGGCACACCGCACGGGCAGGTCGCGCCTCCCCTGGTCCAGGTCCGCGACCTGGTCAAGGAGTTCCCGATCCGCGGCGGCGTGCTGAACCGAACCTCGGCCGTCGTCCAGGCGGTGTCCGGGGTGACCTTCGACATCGCCCGCGGCGAGACGCTGGGGCTGGTTGGCGAGTCGGGATCCGGCAAGACGACCGTGGGCCGGCTGCTCCTGCGGCTGATCGAGCCGACCGCCGGCACGATCCGGTTCGACGGGACCGACATCACCGGCATGAAGGGAGGTCGCCTGAAGCCCTTCCGGCGCCGGATGCAGGTCATCTTCCTGGACCCGTTCGCGTCGCTCGACCCACGCACGCCGATCGGCGACAGCATCGGTGAGGGCCTGCGAATCCACGGCCTTGGGTCATCCGCCGAGCGGCGCGAGAAGGTGCGCCGGATGATGGATCTCGTGGGCTTGATGCCATACCACGCGCGGCGCTACCCCCACGAGTTCAGTGGCGGTCAACGCCAGCGGATCGGGATCGCCCGGGCGCTCGTCCTGGAGCCCGACCTCGTCGTCTGCGACGAGCCCGTGTCGGCCCTGGACGTGTCGATCCAGGCCCAGGTGCTGAACCTGCTCAAGTCGCTTCAGCGCGAGCTCGACCTCACGTACCTGTTCATCGCGCACAACATGGGTGTCGTGGAGCACATCTGCGACCGGGTCGCGGTGATGTACCTGGGCAAGATCGTCGAGGTTGCCGACCGCGAGACCACGTTCCGGGACCCCCAGCACCCGTACACCCAGGCGCTGCTGTCCGCGATCCCGGTCCCGGATCCCGAACGCCGCCGTCGCCGGGTCATCCTCAAGGGCGACGTGCCGAGCCCCGTGAACCCGCCCTCCGGGTGCCGGTTCAACCCGCGCTGCCAGCTGCGCGCGGAGCTGGGCGGCCCGACGATCTGCGTCGAGCAGGAGCCGGCGCTCGTGGACCTCGTCCCCGAGCATGGCGCCCACGCGTGCGCCTGCCACTTCCGGGGCCCGGTGCCGGCCGGTCACGCAGGCCCGGCGTCCGGCGGGTGATGTCCCGCGGCCGCGCCACCGCCGTCCTCCTGTCCGCGTCCCTGCTGGCGGCCGCCTGCACCTCGAACCCCGTCGCCACGGAGCCCCCGGCCACGCCGACGCCGGCGCCCTCCGTCGATCCCACCCCCGCCGCCAGCGAGGCCCCGTTCGAGCGCGCCGCGTGGCCGGCCGGCGGCTCCGCGTGCGACACGGAGGGCTACACCGGCCGGATCGGGCGGATCGCGGCCGTGGACGCGCGCACCGTGCGCTTCACGCTGTGCGCGCCCGACGGCGCGTTCCTCGCCCGGATCGCGGACCCGGCGCTGGGGATCCTGGACGCCGCCACGATCGATCGCCTGGCGAGCGATCCGGCCGCCGCCCGGTCACTGGCCGGGACCGGCCCCTATCGCCTCGAGCGCTGGACGACCGGCGAGGACGCGATCCTCGCCGCCGTCGCGGAGGAGCCGACGGCGGCCTCGCAGACGCCGACCCTCGTCCTGCGCTGGGCGGCGGACTCCACCCAGCGCACGTTCGAGCTCCAGTCCGCGACCGTGGACGGGATCGACGCCCCGGGCGACCTCGACCTCGAGCGGATCGCCACCCAGCCCGAGCTCGCCGTCGTGCCGCGGGCGGGTCTCGCGACCGTGTTCCTCGCGTTCGGCAACGAGGACGCCTTTGACGGTGTGCGCATCCGCCGTGCGATCGCCGCGAGCCTCGATCGCGCCGCGCTCGCGGCTGCCGTGTTCCCCGCGGGGTCCACCGCGGCGACGCACCTCGTCCCGTGCGTGGTGCCGGGCGGCTGCGCCGGCGAGGACTGGTACGCGTTCAACGCGCCCGCGGCCGCCGCGGAGCTCGCCGCCGCCGGCTTCGACCTCGACGGCTCGTACACGATCCACGTCCCCAACCGGCCGCTCACCGGGCTCGCCAACCCGGAAGCCGTGGCGGAGGCCGTCGCCACCCAGCTGCGCGACAACCTGGGCCTCGAGATCGCGATCGACGTCATGAACGCCCGCAACTTCGCTGCCGAGGTGGCCGACGGGACGCTCGAGGGCATGTACCTCTCGTCGACCTCGTCCCCCGTCGCCGACGCGGTGGCGTACCTCGATCCCCTGTTCCGGGCCGGCCTCAAGGCGACGCCCGCCACCCGCGGCAAGGAGGCCCGGGCGCCGCTCGCGGAGGTCGCCGCGACGGCCGACCCCGATGCCCGAGAGGCGGCCCTCGGGCGCGCCAACGACGCGATCCGCGCCGCCGCGCCGGTGGTCCCCCTGGTCAACCCGGGATCGGTGGTCGCGTTCCGCGCGGACGTCGCCGGCGTCGCGACCTCGCCCCAGGGCACGGACCCGCTGGGCGCGTTCACCCCGGGCGACCGGAGCCAGCTCGTGTTCATGGGCGCCGGCGAGCCCGCCGGAGCGTACTGCGGCGACCAGCGCACCGCCGATGCCCTGCGCCTGTGCGCCCTGGTCACGGAGCCCCTGTACGCGTTCGCCGCCGGCACGCTCAGACCCGAGCCCCGGCTGGCCGAGGGCTGCACGCCGGGCGCGGACGCGACGGTCTGGACGTGCACGCTGCGCGACGGCGTCACCTTCCACGACGGCGCCCGGCTGGACGCGAGCGACGTCCTCGCCACGTACGTGGCCCAGTGGGACGCGTCGGCGCCGCTCCGCGCGGCCCGGCCGGAGGCGACGTTCGCGACCTGGGCGGCACTGTTCGGCGGGACGCTGGGCACCGCCCCCGCGGCCGACTGATCCGGCGCCAGACGACCGACCGGCGCTCGACCGTCACCCGGCGGGGGCGCGATCCGAGGTGCGCCCGCGTAGGCCCCGGCTACTTGATCAGCAGCCGCTGCATCAGGAGCGCCTGGTCCACCAGCGGCCCGATCAGCCGACGCGCCTCGGCGTACTGCTCGAGACCCTCCGCCAGCCGTTGGCTGCCGGCGGCCATCGCGGTGGCGTCGCCCCCGTCGATCGCGTCGCGCAGCTGCGTCGCGCCCTCCAGCATGACCGGGAACGCCGCGTCGTAGGCGGCGGCCGCCGGGGCGGTCTCGGGATAGTCGCGGATCCGGTCGATCTGGGGGATCAGGCGCTCCAGCAGGATCGCGAGCCCGTCCGCCGCGCCCCGCATCGCCTCGATGTCCTCGTTCGCCGCCGCGACACCGAGGTCACCGCCCGCGAGCTGGATCTGGGCATCGGCCTTGCCCAGGTTGAGCACGGCCTCGACGACGCCGCCCGGCCACCACGTCGGCGACGGCGCGACGGCGCCGCCGTCGACCGACGGCGAGGCGCCCGGGGACGCCGGGACGACCGGCGAGGGCGACGGGGTCGCCGTCGCCACCCCGCAGGCGGCGACGAGCAGGGTCACCAGCAGCCCGACCGCCGCGGCCGGTGCGTCCCGGCGCGGGGCGGCGAGGCGGCGGGTGCCGGTCACTCGTCCCCGGCGACCGCCGCGACGACGGCCGGCGCCTCGGCCACGGCCTGGCTGACGGTCGTCTGGCTGATGTCCTCGGCCCAGTGGCAGGCCACCCGGTGGCCCTCCTGCCCGAACGTCCGCAGCGGCGGCTCGATCGTGGAGCAGTTCTCCGGGTTGCCGAGGCGCTCGCGCAGCCAGCAGCGGGTGTGGAACCGGCACCCGGAGGGCGGCGCCGCCGGCGACGGCACGTCGCCCTTGAGCACCAGGCGCTTCTTCTTGCGCCGCGGGTCCGGCTCGGGGATGGCGGACAGGAGCGCCACCGTGTACGGGTGGCGGGGGTCGCGGTACAGCTGCTCGACGGTGCCGATCTCGACGATCTTGCCGAGGTACATCACCCCGACCCGATCCGAGAAGTACTGCACGACCGACAGGTTGTGGCTGATGAACAGGTAGGTCAGGTTGAGGTCCCGCTTGAGGTCCAGGAGCAGGTTGAGGACCTGGCTCTGGATGGAGACGTCGAGCGCCGACACGGGCTCGTCCGCGACGATGAAGTCCGGCCCCAGCGCGAGCGCGCGCGCCACGCCGATCCGCTGCCGCTGGCCGCCGGAGAACTCGTGCGGGTAGCGGCGCGTGTACTCGCGGCGCAGGCCGACGAGCTCGAGGGCGTCCTCGACCCGCGTGTCGCGTGCCTTGCGATCGGTGAGGCCCTGGCTCAGCAGGCCCTCGCCGATGATGTCCGAGATCGGCATCCGCGGGTTGAGCGACCCGAACGGGTCCTGGAAGATGATCTGCATCCGGCGGCGCAGGGGGCGCATGTCGTCGGGATCCACGTCCGCCAGCTCGTAGCCGTCGAACACCACGCGGCCGTCCGTCGAGGGAGTGAGCTGGATGACGGTGCGCCCGAGAGTGGTCTTGCCACAGCCGGACTCGCCGACGAGGGCGAACGTCTCGCCGGACATGATCTCGAAGTCCACGCCGTCCACCGCGTACACGGTGCCGATCTGCCGGCGCATCAGGCCGCCGTAGATCGGGAAGTGCTTCTTGAGGCCCTGGACGGTGAGCAGCGGCTGGACCTCGCGCACGACGGCCGGCGCCGCGGCAACCACGTCCACGCCGGGCGCGAGCGGGGCCGCAACGGCGGCGGCGCCGTCCGTCATGGCCGCTCCGTCGACGTCCACGATGACGACAGGCGGCGTCGAGGCGGGCATTGCCGCGACCGCGGATGCGAGCGGGGCATCGATCGGCCGGGCACCGGATTCCTCGGGCCGGAGCGGGCGCTCGTGCTCGCCGTTGAACCACGCCCTGCCGCGCGTGAGGTTCCACGCCGCGGCGAGTGCGAGCACGAACGGGAACGCCATGCCGAGCTGCCCGAAGAACGTCGCGTTGGCGTCGCCCATGCGGTCG
>CAYJOH010000176.1:0-5745 GCA_964371685.1 uncultured Anaerolineaceae bacterium | reverse complement strand
CACCAGGGCATGGGCCGGTTCGAGGAGGCCCTCGCGGACTTCTCCGCGGCCCGCGAGATCTACGACCGGGTCGGCTCGCCGTCCGTGGCCTATCCGCTGGTCCGCGAGGGCTCGCTGCACCTGCTGCGCGGCGATCCCCTGCTCGCCCGGTTCGCCTTCGACGGCGCGATCCGGGCGGCGCGGGGCGCGGCGGACGCGGAAGCGCTGGCTCCGGCGCTGGTCGGGCTCGCCCAGGTGCTGGCCCCCGACGAGCCGGACCGGGCCCGGGAGCTCGCGACCGAGGGCGTGATGCTGGGCCGCGACGTGGCGCCACTGACCGTGCTGCTGGGCGCCGCCCGGGTCCACATCACGCTGGGCGAGCGCGAGCCGGCCCGGCGCCTGGCCCGCGAGGCGACCAACGTCGCGGCGGCCCGCCAGGACCAGCCGGGCTACGCGGCGGGCCTCGAGATCCAGGCCCAGACGACCGACAACCCCGGCGAGGCGGAGCTGCTGTGCGAGCGGGCCGCAGCCGTGTGGACCGCGTCCAACATCCCGTACGGCTACGCGCGCAACCGGCTGATCCTCGCCTCGATCCTCGACGGCGAGCGGGCCCGGGCCGCCGCCGAGGATGCGGCCTCGGTGTTCCGCTCGCTGGGGGCCCGCGGCCCGGCCGCCGAGGCCGCGGAGCGGTTGGAGGTCCTCGACCGGGCCGGTCGGCCGGCCCTGGAGATCGCCGCTCTCGGCCGGTTCCGCGTCCTGCGCGAGGGCGAGCCCATCGCGGCCACGGCCTGGCAGTCGAAGAAGGCCCGCGACCTGCTCAAGATCCTCGTCTCGCGCCGCGGCCGCCCGACCACCCGCGAGACGCTGTTCGAGCTGCTGTGGCCGGACGAGGACCCCGAGCCGCTGGCCAACCGGCTGTCGGTGGCGCTGGCCACGGTCCGCTCGGTGCTCGACCCGGACAAGCGGTTCGCCGCGGACTGGTTCGTGGGCGGCGACAAGCAGGCGGTGTGGCTGGACCTGTCGCACGTCGAGATCGACGTCGAGGCGTTCCTGGCCGCCGCGGCCGAGGGGCTGCGCCTCACCCGGGGCGGCGACCCGGCGGCGGCGCGGGTCGCCCTGGAGGCGGCCGAGGCGCGCTACGGCGGCGAGTTCCTCGAGGAGGATCCGTACGAGGACTGGGCCGTGGGGCTGCGCGAGGAGGCGCAGGCGACCTACATCTCGGTCACCCGGCTGCTGGCCGACGGGGCCGCGGCGGCCGGCGACGCGGACGGCGGCACGCGCTACTACCTCCGGATCCTGGAGCGCGACGCGTACGACGAGGCGGCGCACCTCGGCCTGGTCGGCGCGCTGCTGGCGGCCGGCCGGCACGGCGAGGCGCGCCGTCGCTACGGGATCTATGCGGACCGGATGGAGGAGATGGGCGTCGAGGCGGCGCCGTTCCCGACCGCGCCCGGGCGCGACCGGGGGCCCGCGGTCGTCAGCCGCTGACCGGCGCCTCGGCGGGCTCCGGCGCGTCGTCGGCTGTGGGCGCCGGCACCCGGGCCGGACCGTCCAGCATCGCCGGGAAGCGCAGGGCGAGCGCCAGCACGACCGTCGCGAGCACGAGTCCGCCCGCGCCGACGAACAGCGCCGTGGCGTCGACGTCGATCAGCGCGCCCGCGAGCCCGATCGACAGCGGCGTGATCCCGAAGCCCATCAGCATCGCCAGGCTCATCACCCGGCCCAGCATGTCGAGCTCGACCCGCGCCTGGAGCCACGAGATCGCGACCACGTTGACGTAGCCGATCGCGACGCCCATCACGGCCAGCGACACGACGACCGCCGGCAGCCAGCCGAGCACGCCGACCGCGGCCATCGCCACCCCGGACACGGCGATGCACGCGAGCACGACGCCGCCCTGGCGCTCGAGCCGGACGTTGCCCGCGGTGATCGTGCCCGCCAGCGCGCCGGCCGCCCAGCCGGCGGCCATGAACCCGAGCCCGGTGGGCCCGGCGTCGAACCGGCGCTCGGCCAGCCACGCCATGCCCACCGCGGCGGGCCCGTTGACGGCGAAGTTGAGCACGAGCGAGAGCAGCATCATCAGCCGGATGCCCGGGTCGGCGAGGACGTACCGGACGCCGCCCCGCAGCGCGTCGGCGAACGACTCCGGCGGCGTCGCGGCTGCGCCCGTGGAGACGTCCATGGCCGTCGCCGCATCGGGGGCCGAGGTGCCCGAGCCGGCCGCCTTGCCCGCCACCGCCACGGCCCCGCCGGTGATCAGCGCGACCAGCGCGGCCGCGATCGCGAACGATGCCGCGTCCACCGCGAACGCGGTGCCGGTGCCCACGATCGCGATCGCGAAGCCCGCCACCGGCGGGCCGGCGATCGACGCCAGCTGCAGGGTGCCCTGGAGCAGGGCGTTGGCCGACGGCAGGCGGTCCGGTCCGACGGCCCGCGGCAGGAACGCCTGCTGGGCGGGGAGGTACGCCGCGTCCACCGCGCCGAACAGCGCGCCGAGGGCGGCCAGCACCGGGATCGAGGCCAGGCCGGTCGCGACCAGCACCGCGATCACCGCGACGATCGCGCCGCGGGCGAGGTGGGCGGCGAGCATCAGCGTCCGCGGCGACCGCCGGTCCGCGATGACGCCCATCGGGACGAGCAGGATCGCGCGCGGGACGCCAACCGCGATCAGGACCGTGCCCAGGGCGAGACCGGACCCGGTGAGCGAGATCACGAGCCACGACAGGGCGACGAAGTGGAACTGGTCGCCGAGGACGGACACCGCCTCGCTGGCCCACAGGAGCCGGAAGTCGCGGATGCCCGTGGCCCGCCAGATCGGCAGCGCCCGGACCCGGCCGGCGGACGAGACGAGCGCGGTCATTCGAGCACGATCCTGACGCCGTCGCCCTCGTCGTCGACCTCGAGCACGGGGCCCCGGAGGCCAGAGCTGAGCGCCTCGCGGACGCGCGTGACCTGGTCGCCGGACAGCCCGGGGACCCGGTCCAGCGCGAACCGCCCGACGGCGATCGGCAGGCGCAGGTTGACGACGCTCCGCCCGGCGTCGCGGACCTCGATCCGGAGGGTCGTGGCGCCGCGGCTCGCGGCACCCGCGTCCGCGCCGGCCCCCGCGCCGGCCCCGTGGCCGGGCGGCGGGTTGGAGCCGAAGCCCCCGGGCGGCTCCCCGCGCTCGCGCCGGGGCGTGGACCGCTCGTCGAGGGCGGCCAGGATCGGCGCCGCCTCCTCGGCGGTCAGCCGGCCCTCCGCCACCAGGCGGAGGCCCTCGTCGAACGGGGCGGCGGACATCAGCGCCACCCCCGGAAGGACCGCGGGCCTGCGGCCTCGAGGGCCTCGAGGCGCGCCGAGGCGGCCTCCACGTCCAGCTCGCCGCGCTCGAGGGCGCGCAGGACCTCGAGCCGGGCCGCCTCGCGGCGGTCGGTCGGACCGGCGTCGCCCAGGGTGGCGCCCGTGGGCTCGGGGCGGACCAGGTTGAGCGCGGCCTCGGCCTCGGCGATCAGCACCGGCGGCTCGGGCGGGACGGGCGGCACAGGCGCGATCGGCGGCTCCAGCGGTGCCGGCGCGCCGGCCGGCTCCGGGACGGGGATGCCCGCCCCGTCGGACGACCGGCCGCGCACGAGGATGTCGCCGGACATCGTCCGGACCGAGACATGCGCCCGGCCGTCGCCGATGATCAGCGTCCGGTGCCCGCGGCCGCCCTCGGCGCGATGGGGCACCGACGCGCGGACGTCACCGGTCACGGTCCTGGCGTCGAGGCGGACGTCGCCGCTCGCGGTCAGCCGAACGTCGCCGCTGACCGAGGTGATCGACCCGGCCTCGCCCTCCGACAGCGCACCGTCCACGTCCACGTCGCCGCTCGTCGTCGAGGCGTCCAGCCGGAGCAGGCGGGGCGCCCG
Organism: uncultured Anaerolineaceae bacterium; assembly: GCA_964371685.1. Lineage (GTDB taxonomy): Bacteria > Chloroflexota > Limnocylindria > Limnocylindrales > CSP1-4 > CAIXZV01. The sequence continues at coordinate 1,876 of CAYJOH010000176.1, read as the reverse complement.
CACCCGCAGCTCGCCCGAGACCGAGCGCGCCGAGAGCTCGAGCGCGACGCTGGCGTCGATGGTCACGTCGCCCGACATGGACTCGACCGAGATGGGGCCGCCGTCCGCCTGGATCCGCAGCTCGCCGGACGCGGTGGCCCAGCGGCTGGCGCCGCCGATGCCCAGGGCGACCACGTCGCCCGACAGCGTCCGGACGGACAGCCTGGCGGTTCGCGGGACGTCGATGTCCAGGTCCGGCGCGCGCCCGGTGTGCATCACCAGCGGGCCGATCCGGAGCCGCGTCGAGTGCGCGTCCCGGATCCGCACGGCGGACGCTTCGGCCTCGAGCGACACCTCGCGCTCGAGGTCGCTGCCGTCGCGCGCCCGCACGACCACGCGGTCGTCGTCGGTGCCGCGCAGGCGGAGCCCGTTGGAGGTGAGGAAGATCTCGACCTCGCCGCCGGGGCCCAGCGGGGCCTCGCGGACGGGGGAGCCGGAGCTGGTCGCGTCCGTCATCGGGCGTCCCTCCCGAGCGCGCGGATGGCCTCTGCCGCATCCTCGGCGCTCAGCTCGCGGCGGGACAGGCGCTCGAGGATCTCGCGCCGCCCGGCCAGGATGTCGTCCGCGGTCGAGGCGGCGGCCGCGGGGACCGCGTCCGCCTCGTCGCGGGGCCCGAAGCCCAGGGCGCGCACGAGCGCCTCCACCCGGGCCCGGACCGTGGGGTAGCTGATGCTCAGCTCCCGCTCCATGTCGCGGAGGTTGCCGCGGCTGCGCAGGAAGCTCTCGAGGAGGGCCAGCTGCTCGCGGTTGAGGCGGCCGAACCGCCCGACCCCGAACTCGCCCTCGATGGTGGTCCCGCACTCGCCGCACCGGAGGCGCGTCACGAACAGCTCGTTGGCGCACACGGGACAGGTGGCGATCACGTCATGAGGCGGCACGTCGATCCTCGCAAGTGGAATGTCGTCTTGCGTATTTCTAAGTCGCTCTTTCTCTTTTGTCAATACCGAATCTCCTGTTCGACGTTTGGGCAGCCCGAGTAGACTTCGCGACATGCGATTCCGGACGACGATCCAGCTCGAGGGCAAGACGGCCACCGGGTTCCGGGTCCCACCCGAGGTGGTGGCGGCCCTGGGCGGCGGCAAGCGCCCGGCGGTCACCGTCACCATCGGCGGCCACACGTACCGCAGCACCGTGGCCGCGTACGGCGACGTGTTCATGCTCCCGCTCGCCGCGGAGCACCGGGCGGCGGCCGGGGTCGCCGCGGGCGACGAGGTGGAGGTCGAGCTCGCGCCGGACACCGCGCCGCGCGAGGTCGAGGTGCCCGCGGACCTCGCCGCCGCGCTCGCCGCCGAGCCCGAGGCCCGCGCCTTCTTCGACGGCCTGTCCTACAGCAACCGGCGCTGGTTCGTGCTCTCGGTCGAGGGTGCGAAGACGCCCGAGACGAGGCTGCGGCGGGTGGACAAAGCCGTCGCGATGCTCCGCGAGGGTCGCAAACCGTGACCCGGCGCCTGTACCGCGACGGGGCCCTGGCCGACGGCCGGGGCGACCGGCTGCACGTGGGGGTGTCGATCCTGGTCGAGGACGGGCGCATGGCCTGGATCCGTCCCTCGGACGACGAGGGGCCGATCGGCGACGCGGGTTCACTGGAGATCGTGGATGCCTCGGGCTCCACCATCGTGCCCGGCCTCGTGGACGGCCACAGCCACCTCACGATGCCCGGCGGGGCACACTGGATCGACCGGGCATCCGACCCGACCGAGCGGCTGCTGGAGGTCGCCGAGGCGAACGCCCGGCTGATGACGGCCGCGGGCGTCCGCTGGGCCCGGGACGTGGGCTCGGTGCGGCGCGCGGACCCCCACGACGCCGGTCGCGAGCGCGCCCTTGCGCTGGGCGTGCG
>CAYJOH010000175.1:0-5776 GCA_964371685.1 uncultured Anaerolineaceae bacterium | reverse complement strand
GAGCGCGCGGCGGACGGGGGCCTCCACGAGCAGCCGAGGGTCCGGCAGGGTCATGGCGCAAGCGTCGCGGCCCGCAGAGACCCGGACAAGGGACCACGGGTCGTTGTCGCCCGGGACTGTCCCGTCATCCGGGGGTCCGAAGGATACAGACGGACCATGCCGCTGGGGGCCTGCCCCGCCCGCACCCCGCCCGGCAGAACTCAGTGCCGTTCGTGATTACCCTCGCCGCATCGCCGATGCGCAGGGGGTAATCGCAGGCAGGAATGGGTGGGTCGCGCCGTTCGCGAACGGGCCACGCCGACGTCGGTGGTTCCGCAGCCGAGGATCAGTCGCGCGGTCGTCGAAGGAAGCGGCGCCAGCCGACGACGAACGAGGCAAGGCCAGAGACGAACCCGATCAGGTAGATCGCTCCCATCATCAGGTTCCATGGGGTCGTGTCGTCAATCGCGACGATCCCCTCCTCACCGATCGTCGCCGTGAGCACCCGGTTCCCCAAGATCGCCTCGACGACCATGACGGCGAGTGCAACGGCCACGGCGACCGCGAGCAGTGCGACTGCCTTCGTCGCTCGGACGATCAGGCCGTTGTTCAGGCGGCTCATCCTCTACCCCTCATCGCGTGGACAGTTTCGCCTCTGGATCGTGTCCCCACACGCTCTGACGGGCGGGGTCGGGAGCCCGATGCGCTGTCGCGGACGCACTCGGAACGGCATTGGCCACGGCCCTTCTCGGCCATCCACCGATGAGTCGCGTACTACTTGCGGTCCGCCGACCGCGACCTGGCCGCGCACCGATGAGGTGCGTGGTATCGCGGCTGCGGCGGCCGCAACGTGGCCAGGCAACGATCGGGTGCGTCCAAGGCCAGGTCGACATGGCCCAACACGCGCTCCATCGGTACCTGGCCAACTGCGTGTCGATCGTCGGGACGGCTCGTGCGTGGGCCGGCTCGCCAACGGATCGGCCACGGGCCGCCGGGTGGCCAGGAACGTGAATACCACCGGCCCCATCGTTGGATGGCCACATCGGGCGGGACGCCGGGCGCCGGCGGGACGCTGGCCGCCGGCACGCCGGGCGAGGCGGGTTACGCCGCGTCGCCGGGGACCGGCGGGGCTACTCACCCTCGGCGGGGCCCAGGCGGTAGCCGCGGCGACGGAGCGGCCAACCGCGACCCAGGCCCAGGGCGAAGGCCGCGAACAGGAGGATCCACGCCACCGGGTTCATCAGCGAGAAGACGACCAGCAGCGGGTTGTCCCACCCGGTGAAGCCGCCCAGCTGCACCGCCACGGCCGACGCGAGGTAGCCGGCCACGAGCAGCGCGCCGGCCGCGGTGCCCGCGACCCACGCCACCCGTGGCGCCAGGCCGCCCGCCCATCCGACCGCGAGCCGGGCCGCGATCGCGAACCACAGCGCGATCACGACCGCCGACATCGCCATCCCCACCACCGACAGGGCGAAGGTCGCCAGTTCGAGCTCGTTGCCTAAGACATACCCCCCGTACGCGGCGAGCACGACCGCCACCGCGGCGATCGCCGCCAGGATCACCACGCCGCGCCTCAGTGTCGCGCCTGCCTCGTCGAGCCCGTCCGACAGCGACCACGCCCCCGCGATCGTGATCAGCATCGTCGACAGCGACAGGACCGCCAGCCCGAGACCGAGCGGCGTGGACGGATCGAACGCGAACAACGCGGCCGCGTCCGCGATCTCGACGATCCGGTCTCGGAACCAGCTGACCGCCATGCTTGCGAGCGGCGCCAGGGCGAGCAGCACGACCCCGCGGACCAGCCACCGGTTGCGCGACCGTGCGGCCGGGAACCCCAGCGCCAGCGCCGCCGGCAGCCCGATGATCGCCGCCTCGCCCAGCGCGTAGACGAGCAGGAGGGCGTCGTCGCCCCAGCGTGGCGCATCGAGCGCCCCGGGCGCGAGCAGTGGCTGGACGCGGATCACGAACTGGCCCAGCGCGAGCAATGCGAACGCCCAGCCCACGGGCGACACCGTCGCCGGGAAGCGCACGGGCCGGCGGAGCTTGACCTCCGCCCTCGACATGACCCGCCGCTGCTCGATCGCCGCCATCGCCCCTCCCCGACCGCCTGGTCGCCTGGTGGCCTCCAGTATGAGCCCGTGCAGACACTGCCTGCCGCTCGCCAAGACTCACTGCCGTTCGTGATTACCCTCGCCGCATCGCTGATGCGCAGGGGGTAATCGCAAGCAGGGGTGGGTTTCCAGGCGCGGAGGGCGCCGATGACCTGGGCGGTGCCGACGCTAACCGCCGGTGACGCGGTCCCAGGCCTCCTGCATCAGTCGATCCGAGGGCGTCCCCGGGATCCGCGAGCGGCCGTCGGACAGCTCGTCGACGCGGTCGTCGCCCTCCATCGCCTTGAGCGACTGGTCCGGCGTGTGCCAGCCCGAGTTGTCCCGCGCCCGTTTCGACTCGTTCATCAGCTGGCGGAAGATCGTGGCGCGGTCGTCGGCGCCCCACTTCGCCTCCTGGGACTCGGTCGTGGGGGCATCGCCGTCGGGCCGCAGCGGCGCCGGGAGCCGGCGCTTGAACTCACGCCACGCGGCGGCGCGCGCCTCGTCGGCGGTCGCGCCGGTGGACGGCTCGGCGGCGGCCATGGCATTGATCGCGGTGGCCACGCGACCCCAGGTCATCGCCCACGCCCCGTCGATGTCGGCGACGTGCTCGTTCTCGCCCTCCAGGATCCGGCTCGACCAGGCCTCGGTGACCTCGAGGATGTGGCTTCCGGCGCCGTACGCCCGCAGCCGATGGCGGCCCGGCGCAGGGTAGAACACCTCGTGGTCCAGCGACGGCAGGCGGACGGTGGCCGGCACCGCGGTCCAGGTGCTCCCCGTCTGCTGCACCCGCCCGACGCGGAAGATCGGCGGGTTGGCCACGTACGAGGTGCGCGTCAGGCCGCGCGCCCCGCCAGACCCGGCCTCCATGATCTCGCGGGCGCCGTCGGGCGGCTCCTTGCGGCGGTCGGTCCGGGCGAGCCCCACCAGCCGGGCCACGGCGGCGTTCCCGGCCGTCGCCTGGAGGTCGGCCGCGAGCGCGATCCGGTCGCCGAGCCCGAGCAGATCGGCGGTCGCGGCGCGCGCGGACAGCGTCCACGGCGCGGGGTGGGCGCGGGATCGCCCAGTCCCCGACCATGGATCGGCCGCCTGCAGCCGGTGGGCCCGGATCCGGCTCATGGCCAGAGTCTACGTGCGCCCGGCCAGTCCCACCCGCGACGCGCGGCCCGGTCAGCTCGCGGCGCCGTCCGCGATGTCGATGCGCCGGATCTCGGTCACGGCATCGAACCCGCGGTCCGGCGAGACGATCGAGCCGATGCCGGCCTCGAGACAGGTCGCGAGGTGGACGAGGTCACGAGCGCTCAAGCGCGGGTAGCGCTCGATGAGCGCCGGCATCCGGTGCATCACGGCGTGGGTGATCGGAAGCACCGGATCGAACAGGTCGAGCGCGTCCCGCGCGATCCGAGCACCGAGCTCCGGCCGTCCGATAGCGACGAACCGGTGGAGGATCTCCTGCACGACCTCCGCGGAGATCACCGCGTCGAAGTCGCCGGCCGCGATGCGTCGGACGATCTGCTGGCTCGGTGCCCGCAGCGGATGCTCGGTACCGGCCGCGTACATCAGCACCGCGGTGTCCAGGAAGACAGCCGTCATCCGCCCGATGCCGTCGCGCCGCGCTCGATCTCGCGCTTCATCGCCTCCCAGTCCCCGACGGGCGCGTCGGCGGCGAGGAGGCTGTCCGCCGCGTCCCGGCGAGAGCGCCCGGACGACCCCGTGTAGGCATCGACGGCGTCGCGGATGAGGGCACCCAACGAGCGATGCTGGTCCGCGGCACGCCGTTCGAGCCGTCGCCGCTGCTCGGGCGTGAGGAGGACCTGGGTTCGCTCGGTATACATGTGCATATCATACCATGCGCCTCCGTTGCCCAAGCACGGCGCGTGGCGGCGTCAGGCGACCGCCGTCACGGGGGTCGCGCCCGTGCCCGGCGGCGCCGGTGGCGCTCCCGGTGGCAATCCCGGCGGCTCCTCCGGCGGCCCCGGCGGCAGCGCGTTCGTCGGGCCGGCGCCCTCGCCGGTCTCGAGCAGGTCGGCCTGGGCACGCAGGTTGGACGCGTGCTGGTGCAGCCGCGGGCCGAGCGCCACGAACTGGTCGATGTACCGGCCGACGTCGCGCCACGTGTCCCGGAGGTCCTGGACCGTGAACCGGGGCATGCCGGTCAGCTCGCTGATCTCGCCGATGATCAGGTCGATCACCTGCTCCGCGTTGGTGCAGCGTCCGAGCCCCTCGCTGAACCTCGTGATGTGCTCGCTGAGCGTGGCGGCCATCGCCGCGCACTGGGTGGCCAGCAGCGCGAGCCACTCGCCGATGTCGTCCGACCGCTCCTGCACCGCCTCCACCGGGCCGCGGATCTCGTCCTTGATCCCCTCGAGCCGCGTCGTCACCGTCGCCATCGTGCGCCGGATCGCCGCGTTCGCCGCCGCGACGGCCTCGTTCGCGATCGCCTCGGCGGCCTCCGCGACGACGCCCTCGCCGATCTCCACCTCGGGCAGGCTCACCTCGGGCATGACCAGGCTCTCGAGGGTGTCCAGGATCCCCGCGCAGGCCTCCGAGATCGTGGCGGCGTTGGTCTGCGCGTCGGATGCCAGCGCCCCCAGCCGCTCGACCATCTCGAGCTTGCTGGTCATGTCCTGGAGGCCCGCCTGCACGGAGTCGCGGATCAGCTCGAAGGCCGTCTTGCCGCCCGAGAGCGCCATGGCGACGGCGTTGATCTGCTCGATCTGCTGGTCGGCGTACGCCTGGAACGCCTCGATGACGAAGTTGATCGTGTCGTAGGTCGTACGGGCCCGGAGCGCCTCCCCGTCGACGAAGCCGCCGGCGATGTCGTACGCGAGGGCCTTGCTGCGAAGCTCAGTCGGCGTTCCCTCGAACGCATGCCTGCCCTCGGTGATCAGCGTGCCGAGCCAGACCCCGAGGACGCCGTTGATCCCCGAGATGATGTTCGGCGCCGCGTTCTTCATGAACGCGCCGGCCAGCGTCAGCGGCTGCCTCGCCTGCTGCACCGGGGCGGTGTTGGCGGCGCCCGCGCTGGCGAGGCTGATGACGTCGAGCGTGAGGTTGACGATGTCGCCGAGGATGTTGGCCGCGTACCCGTCGGCGAGGGCCCGCCACTGCTCCGCCTCGGCCGAGGTCGGCGCGTGGTTCGACTCGTACAGCGCCTCGACCTCGACGATGATGTCCGTCCCCATCTGGACCTCGTCGAGGCCCACCTTCACGCCGCTGAGCACCTCGTTGGCCGCGGCGGTGAGGGGCACGAACTCCGCGCCCACCACGGAGCCGGCGAGCCCGTCCTGGATGAGCTGGTTGACGTACAGGATGTGGCCGACGCCGTTGTTCCCGATGTTCACGAAGTTGCGGAACACGATCAGGCCGGTGACGAGGTCGGCGTTCTCGGAGTTGGGGATCGCCGCGAGGTCGCTGGCGAAGTTGATCGAGTCCGCACCCAGCCCGGACAGCAGGCCCCAGCCCGGGATCAGCCGGCCGACCTCGAGGACCGTGCGGACGGGTGGCCCGAAGTCCGCCAGGATCTGGTTCCAGTCGATGTCGGTCCTCGCGGTCTCCGGGTCCGGGACGCCGCCTGGGCCCGTCGCGGCGGCGGGCGTCGGGGGGGCGGGCGCGGGCGTGGGGCCGATGCCGGGGCCGGGCGCGGGCTGTGCGCCGGGGCCGGATTCAGGCCTGGCGCCGGGCGCCGGACCCGAGACGGTCGTGCC
>CAYJOH010000174.1:0-5790 GCA_964371685.1 uncultured Anaerolineaceae bacterium | reverse complement strand
CCGATGAACCCGAGCTCCTGGGCGAGCACGGCGAACACGAAGTCACTCTCCTGGACCGGCAGGAACTCGCCGCGGCCCTGCGAGCCGTTCGTGAGGCCGGTGCCCAGCAGCCCGCCCGAGCCGACGGCGATCTGCGACTGGAGCACCTGCCAGCCGGAGCCCTGGGTGTCGGACACCGGGTTGATGAACGACGCAATGCGCTCCTTCTGGTAGTCGCGCAGCACGTACGTCCAGGCGATGGGGATCGAGGCGATGACACCGGCGGCCCCGGTCAGGAGCCACTTGAGGCTGGCGCCCGACATGAACAGCATCCCGGCCAGGATCGCGAGCAGCACGAGGGAGGTACCGAGGTCCGGCTGCATCATCACCAGGATCCAGGGCGGGACCATGAGCAGCCCTGCACCGAGGATCGGCCACAGGGAATCGAGGCGGCTCTCGCGATCGCCGAGGTACGCCGCCAGGACCGCGATCATCAGGATCTTCGCCAGCTCCGAGAACTGGAACGTGAACGGGCCGATCAGCACCCATCGCGCCGATCCGCCCACCCCGTCCCCGATCGCCAGCGTCAGGAGCAGCAGGGCGACGTTCACCGCGTAGAGCGGCCACCGGAACGTCTTGAGCCACCGGTAGTCGAACACCGTGACCGTGATGAACACCACCATCGCCAGGCCGGACCACATCAGCGCCCGCGAGAACACCGTGCCGTTCTCGAGCACGGACTGGCCCGCCTCGACGCTGTTGGTGTAGGCCATCACGAGCCCGATCGCGCCGAGGAGCGCGGCATACGTCGTGAGCTGCAGGTCGTAGGCGCGCCACACCGCCCCGACGGACCTCGCGGTCACGTCGGCGAAGCGGCTGGGCTCGGCCCGCATCACGCGCATCGGTGGTCTCGCTAGTTGCTCTGGTAGAAGTTGCCGCGCTTGAGGAGATCGCGGTTCAGGTAGTCCTTCTTGATGTGGAAGTGGAGCTGCAGGAAGGCCTTCGCGATCTCGGTGGCGGCGTTGCCCTTGGTCCCGGAGTCGTAGGCGAAGGCGAGGAACACGAGCTCCGAGTCGGTCTTGGCGAAGTTGGCCTTGTACGGGTCCTTGCCCACGAAGCCGACGAACCAGGAGTGGAACGGCAGGCGACCCTTCTTGTCGCGGGTGCCGAACTCGGCCGTGCCGGACTTGCCGGCCACCTTCACGGGCATGTCCACGAGGTTGTAGGTGTGGCGGAGCGTGACCGTGGAGCGTCCTGCGAGCCGCATGGCACGCAGCGTCGATTGTGAGACCTTCATCTTGCGGATCAGGTCGGGCTCGAACGGCTGGATGACGGTTCCGTCCGGCCCGATGATCTCCTTCACGAGCTGCGGGCGGTAGACCTTGCCGCCGTTGGCGAGGGCCGCGTACGCGTTGATCAGCTGGATCGGAGTGACGACGTCGTATCCCTGCCCGATGCCCGCCTGGTAGACCTCGCCCGGGAACATCGGCTGGCCGAGGGCGTTCATCTTCCACTGGTTGGACGGGACGATCCCGGCGGCCTCACCGGGCAGGTCGATCCCGGTCGGCTGGCCGAAGCCGTACTGGCGCGCCCAGTACGCGAGCCGGTCAGCGCCGAGCATGCCGGCCACCTGGAAGAAGTACGTGTCCGACGAGTGCCCGAACCCGCAGTTGAGGTCGCACAGGCCGAACCCGCGCCGGTTCCAGTCGTAGAACCTTGTCGAGCCAATCGTGAGGTAGCCGCGCGTCCGCAGCTTCGTGTTGGGCGTGATCTTCTTGTCCTGCAGGCCGCCGGTCCCGGCGACCAGCTTGTAGGTCGATCCCGGCGGGTAGTGAGCCTGGACCGCGTGATTGGTCAGCGGTTTTTCCTTGTTGTTGAGCAGCGCCTGGAAGTCCTTGGTCGAGATGCCCTTCGCGAACAGGTTGTTGTCATACGTCGGCAGGCTGACCAGGGCCAGGATCTCGCCGGTCTGCGGGTTCATCGCGATGAACACCCCGCGCTTGAGGCCGGCTGCCTTCATGCCCCACTTCAGGGCGGCCGTGGCCTCGCGCTGCACGGTCTTGTCGATCGTCAGGGTCAGTGACGCGCCGGGCACGGCCTGCTGCAGCACCTGGAGCACCTGCACGTCCTTGCCCGTGGCGTCGCGCTCGACGAGCTGTCGGCCATAGGTCCCTCGGAGCGACGATTCGAAGGTGGCCTCGACGCCCGCCTTGCCGATCATGTCGTCGGCCAGGTACCCGCTCGGCTTGAGCCGCTCCAGCGTTCCGCCGTCGATCGCGCCGGTGTACCCGAGGATGTGCGCGAACAGCGGTCCGTCGGGGTACTCGCGCCGCGTCTCGACCACCACCGTGACGCCGGGAAGCTCATCGGCGGACTCCGACACGAGCCGGGCGGTGGTCTCGGGGACGTCCTGGGCAACCCGGACCGGGTCGAACCGCGAACCCGGCGCGCTGTCGATGGTGGTCAGGATGTCCGACGCGTCGAGGCCCAGGAGACCACCCAGCCGGCGCGCGACGTCCTCGCGCTCGCCGAACGGGAGGTCGGCGGGGGTGATCTTGACGGCGAACGAGGCGACGTTCGCCACCAGCAGGCGGCCCTTGCTGTCGTAGATCAGGCCGCGAGGCGAAGTGATCGCCTGCTCGACGGTCCGGTTGGCCTCCGCCTGCGCCGCGTATGCCTCGCCGTTGCCGAGCTGGAGATAGGCGAGCCGGGTCGTCAGCAGGCTGAAGGCCATGATCGTGATGATCCCGAACGTCAGGAACCGCAGCGGACGCCGGTCACGCTGCGGCTTCGGCCCGAGGAACGCGTCGATCACCAGTCCACCCGTTCCGTCTCGCGCCGCCGGAGGACGACCGCGACCGCGAGCGGCCCCGCGATCGCCGCGAGCACGCTGTCATACACGGCAGAGGGGACCACCGCGTCCAGCGGGGCGCCGGTCAGCGGTGCGTTCGTGAGCGCGGTGGTTGCGGCGAGCAGAAGCATCGAATAGAGGGGGCTCGCGATGATGATGGCGATGATCGGGGCGATGATCCTCACCCGGCTGAGGAGGCCGCCGATGATGGAGGCGACGCCGATCGCGATCAGCAGCGAGAACGCCGATGAGCCGAGCGGACGTTGGCCGAGGATGTCGAGAGCGAGGCCACCGACGAAGGCCCAGGCGAGTCCGGCCTCGAGACCCCCGGCGATGGCCCAGATGACGCCGAAGACGAGGACCGGGTGCGGGGTGGCCTCGCCGATCTTCAGGTATGGAACGACAGTGAACTCAGCAAGCGCAGCCACCACGGCGAGCGCCGCGGCGATGGTCAGGTGCATGGGGCGTTCGATCCTCGGCTGTGGAGCCGACGGTCGGGCGCAGGCGGGTGGCGACCGCGACGACGGGGTAACAGCAACCTCCGGCGAAGTATCCCATGGGCGTCGCGAACGGGCAATCTCCCGCACATGCGCCCGAGGCGCCTTTGTTTCACGTGAAACACCCGGCGTCTCCATCCCCGCGTGCCGGGGCAGGGATCACGCGGGGCCGGCGGCGAGGCTGGATCCCGACGCGTGCGCTGCGACAACCATGCCGCGTGAGCATCCGGGTGGGATAAGGCTGGGGTGATCGCGAGGCGCGAAGATGCGTCCTCCACCGGCCCCGATCCGGCCGGGAAGGGGGCGCCGATGCTAGACTTTTCCTGCATGAACACGATTGGAACGGGAGGCTGAGTGGGCCAGACGATCGCCTGCACGAACCAGAAAGGCGGCGTCGGGAAGACCACGACGGTGGTCAATCTGGCAACCTACCTGGCCCTCCTCGGTGACCGCGTCCTCGTCATCGACCTCGATCCCCAGGGCAACGCGACCAGCGGGTTCGGCATCGATCGCACTACCGTGGACGGGTCCGTCTACGACGCCCTGGTTGACGGCCTTCCGCTGTCCGGGCTCCACGTCGCCACTCCGGTCGAGGGCGTTCGGCTCGTGCCCTCCTCGATTGCGCTCGCGGGTGCCGAGATCGAGCTGGCGGCCGTCGAGGGTCGCGAACGCCGCCTCAGACGCGTCGTCCGCGAGGAGCGCGACGCGTGGGACTGGGTGCTCGTGGACTGCCCGCCGTCGCTCGGCCTGCTCACCGTCAACGCCCTCACGGGCGCCGACTCGGTGCTGATCCCGATCCAGTGCGAGTACTACGCGCTCGAGGGCCTGACCCAGCTGATCGCGACGATCAACCTCGTCCGCGACCATCTGAATCCGGCACTGGCCATCTCGGGGGTGGTGCTCACCATGTACGACGGCCGCACGAATCTCTCGGCCGAGGTCGCCGGCGAGGTCCGTCGACATCTGCACGACGCGGTGTTCCGGACGATCGTCCCCCGGAGCGTCCGCCTGTCCGAAGCGCCGAGCCACGGGCTCCCCATCGCGCTCTACCGGCCGGACTCCAAGGGCGCCGAGGCGTATGCCGCCCTTGCCGACGAGCTCCGGGCCCGCAGGCGGGCGACCACCGGCCCGGATGACCCGGCCCCCGCGCCGCCGACCGACGCCCCGCGCAACGCGGCGGTCGTCGCCCGCGCCGACTCGAGCCCGATGCTGGCGGGGACGCCCGCATGACGCTCAGGTCCGATCGTCCCACGTCCGCGCTGGGCCGCGGGCTCGCCTCGTTGATCCCGCAGCGCGCGGCCACGCCGTCCATGATCGTGGAGGTCCCGCTCGCCCGCGTCGCCCCGAACCCGTTCCAGCCCCGGCACCGAATGGACGAGACAGCGCTCGAGGAGCTCGCCGCGAGCATCCGCGAGCACGGGGTGCTCCAGCCCGTGCTGGTGACGGAGACGCTGGAGGGGTACCAGCTCATCGCCGGCGAGCGCCGCGTGCGCGCCGCCCGCCTCGCGGGCCTCGAGCGGATCCCCGCGGTCGTCCGCCAGCTCGCCGACCAGGACCAGCTCGAGGTCGCGCTCGTCGAGAACGTCCAGCGCTCGGACCTCGACCCCATCGACGAGGCGCTCGCGTACCGGCAGCTGATCTCGGAGTTCGGGCTCACGCAGGAACGCGTCGCCGAGCGCGTTGGGAAGGCCCGGGCCACCGTCGCCAACACGCTGCGCCTGCTCGATCTCCACCCCGACGTGCAGGCGGCGATCGCCGACGGCCGGCTGACCGAGGGTCACGGGCGCGCGCTCGGCGGGCTCGAGCCGAGCGGCCAGGCCCACGTCCTCGCCACCGTGCTCGGCCAGGAGCTGTCGGTCCGACAGACCGAGGAGCTCGTGCGACGCCTCCGGGAGCCGCGCGAGCCGAGGGCGCCGTCTCCCAGACCGCGCCTGGACCCGGACCTGGAGCGCGTCGAGGAGGACCTCCGGCAGCGGCTGGGCACCAAGGTGAGCCTCACCCGGTCCCGCAAGGGCGGTCGGATCGTGATCGAGTACTACAGCGACGAGGAGCTGGCCAGGCTCTACGAGCGCTTGATCGGAGGGACTGCGTGACGGACGTCGGCGATCGGCAGCGGACCGCGGAGACCAACGGCCGCGCCCCCGGCGGACGGAAGACGAAGGCCGCGGCGGGGAGCGACTACACGGCCGCCAGCATCCAGGTCCTCGAGGGCCTGGAGGCCGTCCGGCGCCGGCCCGGCATGTACATCGGCTCGACGGATGGCCGCGGCCTGCACCACCTGGTGTGGGAGGTGGTGGACAACTCGATCGATGAGGCGATGGCCGGCTTCGCGACGACCGTCATGGTCACGATCCGCCAGGACGGCACCGTGACCGTCGAGGACGACGGGCGCGGCGTGCCCGTCGGGCGCCACGCGACCGGCAAGGACGCGCTCGAGGTCGTGCACACGGTCCTCCACGCGGG
>CAYJOH010000173.1:0-5830 GCA_964371685.1 uncultured Anaerolineaceae bacterium | reverse complement strand
GCGGACCTGTGCGCGCGCTGGCACGGGCGCGACGACGGCCGGCTGCGGTACGCGTTCACCCCCCGCTTCGCGGTCTCGTGCAGCGCGGACATGCTCCGCGAATCGGCGGCGCTCGCCCGGTCCGCCGGCGCCTACTGGCAGACGCACCTGGCCGAGGACCAGGGTGAGGTGCGCGAGGTCGCCCGCCTGTTCCCCGATGCCCTCGACTACCTCGACGTGTACGACCAGGCCGGCGGCCTCGGCCCGCGGACGATCCTCGCCCATGCCATCCACCTCTCCGCGCGCGAGGTCGCCCGGCTCGCCGAGACCGACACGGCGATCGCCCACTGCCCGGCGTCGAACCTGTTCCTCGCCTCGGGGGCGATGCGGCTGGCGCGCCTGCGCGGCGCGGGGATCCGGGTCGGCCTGGGCTCGGACGTGTCGGCCGGGCCGGAGCTCTCGATCTTCGCCAACATGCGGGCCGGGGCGTACACGCAGAGCGGCCTGCGAGTGCTGGGCGAGGACGACACCCGCCCGCTGGGTCCGCTCGACTGGCTGCGGCTCGGGTCGCTCGAGGGCGCCAGGGTCCTGGGGATCGCCGACGAGACCGGGTCGCTCGAGCCGGGCAAGGCGGCGGACCTGATCGCCGTGGACCCGCGGCTGGTGGCGCCGGTCGAGGGCGTGGACTCGGACGACCCAGCTGAGGTCATGTCCCGGCTCGAGTTCCGACCGCACCCGGACATGGTGCGGGCGGCCTGGGTCCGCGGGCGCCGCCTCGACGGCCCGCCGGGGCTCGCGTGACGCTCGACGTCGACCTCCTGGTCACGGGCGCCACGCTGGTCGACGGCACAGGGGCGCCCGGGAGGCCGGGCCGGCTCGCGGTGGCCGGCGACCGGATCGTCCTCCCGCCGGACGGCGCCGCGGTGCGGGCCGACCGCACGATCGACGCCCGCGGGCTCGTCGTCGCGCCCGGGTTCATCGACCTCCACAGCCACGGCGGCCTGGTGATGCTCGCCGAGCCACGCCACGATCCCAAGGTGCGCCAAGGGGTCACCACCGAGCTGATCGGCGTGGACGGCAACGCCTACGCGCCGTTCCCGTCGCGCCGCGACCTCGAGGACTTCGCGGTGCTCAACGGCGGCCTCGACGGCCGGCCGGCGATCGCCTTCGACTGGGCCACGGTCGACGAGTACCTCGCCCGCTACGACGGCGCGGCCTCGGTCAACGTCGCGTATGTCGTGGGCAACTCGCCGCTGCGGATCGCGGCCCTCGGCTGGGACGAGGTCGAGGCGTCGCCGGCGGCGATCGCCGACCAGCGCGCCCGGCTGCGCGAGGCGATGGAGGACGGGGCGTTCGGCCTGTCGACCGGGCTCGACTACCCGCCCGGCTCGTACGCCTCGACGGCCGAGCTGGCCTCGCTGGCCGAGGAGAGTGCCCGCCTGGGCGGCTTCTACCACACCCACGTGCGCTACCCGCTGGGCGACGGCTTCCTCGACCCGTTCCGGGAGGCGATCGAGATCGGGCGGCGCGGCGGGTCGCCCGTCCACATCACGCACTTCTACCATCGGGCGACGTTCCCCGGGCCGCCGGAGGCCTTGCTCGCCCTCGTCGACGACGCGCGCGCCGAGGGCCTGGACGTGACCTTCGACCTCTACCCTTCCGAGTGGGCGAGCACCCGGCTGCTGATCATGCTCCCGACGTGGATCCAGGCCGGGGGGATCGGGCCCCTGCGTGAGCGGCTGGCCGACCGCGCGATCCGTGCCCGGATCCGCGACGAGGCGCGGGGCCGGGGGCGGATGTTCGCCGGCGACCGCGCCTGGGACGAGGTCCGGCTCGGCGCCTTCACCCGGCCCGAGCACCTCGCGTTCGAGGGCCGGACGCTGGGCGAGGTCATGCGCGAGACCGGCCTTGACGCGGTCGACGCGATCTGCGAGCTGCTGCTCGCCGAGGACCTGCGGGTGAACCAGGTGACGCCCGGGCCGCACACGGAGGGTATCCGCCGGTTCCTCCGCCACCCGGGGGCGATGATCGGGACCGACGGGGTGATGATCGGGGCCAAGCCGGCACCGAGGACGTACGGCACGTACCCTCGGGTCCTCGGCCAGTTCGTGCGTGAGGAGCGGCTGCTGGGCCTCGAGGAGGCGGTCCGGCGCATGACCGGCGCCCCGGCGGCTCGGCTCGGGCTGCGCGACCGCGGCGTGCTCGCCGAGGGCTTCGCAGCGGACCTCGTCCTGTTCGACCCCGCGACCGTCCACACGCCGGCCACCTACGACGAGCCGTGCCGCTACCCGGAGGGCATCCCGTTCGTGATCGTCAACGGCCAGGTCGTCGTCGACGAGGGCGAGCACACCGGCGCGACGCCGGGCCGGGCGATCCGCCGGGGGCGGCCTGCCGCTTGACACGCCGCCGTGCGCGGCGGCACGCTTCCGCGAACTCAACGGAGGCGCCCCACGTTGACGATCCAGGCACCCGCCAGCCGGCCGAACACGCCGAGGCTGGGCCGTGCCGTCCCGCTGCCGCTCCGGCGCGAAGGGCCGGCCAAGCTCACCGGACGGGCGCTGTACACCGACGACCTCGTGTTCCCCGGCGCCTGGTACGGCGCGACGATCCGCTCCACCGTCCCGCACGCGCGGCTGCTCGCGATCGAGCTCGACCCCGGGTTCGACTGGAGCCGCGTCGCGGTCGTCACCGCCGACGACATCCCGGGCCGCAACGTCGTCGCGAGCATCGCCGAGGACCAGCCGATCCTGGTCCCGGTGGGTGGCGAGATCCGCCACCAGGCCGAGCCGGTCGCCCTCCTCGCCGCGGCCGACCGGGACACGCTCCGCGAAGCGCGCCGCCGGGGCGGCCTCCGGACCGAGCCGCTGCCGCCCGTGTTCGACCCGCTCGAGTCCACGACCGTGTTCGCCCACCACGCGCTGGTCAAGGGCGACGTCGAGGCGGCACTGGCCGCGGAGGGGGTCGTGATCGTCGAGGCGACGTACCGCGTCGGCCACCAGGAGCAGCTGTACATCGAGAACAACGCGATGATCGCCGTCCCGCGCGAGGACGGCGGGATGACCGTCCACGGCAGCCTCCAGTGCCCGTTCTACGTCCACAGGGCCCTGCGCGCCGGCCTCGGGCTCGACGACGCGCACACGCAGGTCGTCCAGGCGGAGACGGGCGGCGGGTTCGGCGGCAAGGAGGAGTACCCGTCGATGATCGCGCTCCACGCCGCGCTCCTCGCCCGGCGGACGGGACGGCCCGTGCGCATGATCTACGACCGTCACGAGGACCTGGCCGCGACGACGAAGCGCCACCCGGCGGTGATCCGGCACCGGACCGGGGTGCGGCACGACGGGACGATCGTCGCCCAGGACATCGAGCTCGTCCTGGACGGCGGCGCGTACACCACGCTCACGCCCGTCGTCCTGTCGCGGGCCACGATCCACGCCGGCGGCCCGTACGACGTGCCCAACGTCCGGATCCGGTCGCGCGCGGTGGCGACGAACACGCCGCCCAACGGGGCGTTCCGCGGCTTCGGGGCGCCGCAGGCCGAGTTCGCGGCCGAGATGCAGGTGGGCCGCTGCGCCGAGGCGGTCGGGATGTCGCCGCTCGAGATCCGCCGCCGCAACGCCTACCGCGCCACGGGCGTCACGCCCACGGGCCAGGTGCTCCACGGGGACGCGGCCGCGCTCGAGGTCCTGGAGCGCGCCGCGGAGGCGAGCGAGTTCGAGCGGGTGCGGATGCGAACAGCCGCGGAGCGGGCCGGGCGCGGGCCGCGGGCGCGGACGGCGCGGGGCATCGGCCTCGCCCTGGGCTGGCACGGCGCCGGGTTCACGGGCTCGGGTGAGGCGAAGATGGGGTCCGTGGCGAGCCTCGAGCTCACCAGCGAGGGCCGGATCCGGATCCTCACGGCGTCGACCGAGATGGGCCAGGGGACGAAGACGATCTTCCCGCAGCTGGTCGCCGCGGAGCTCGGCGTGGACCTCGATGACGTCGAGATGGCGCCCCAGGACACCTCCCTGGTCCCGGACTCCGGGCCTACGGTGGCGTCACGGACCGCGATGGTCGTGGGCGGGCTGCTGGTCCACGCCGCCCGCCGGCTGAAGGCGGAGGTCGAGGGCCGGACGGACCGGCCGTTCGGGCTGTCCTGGCGCGACGACGCCCGCGGCCACGGCCCGACCCGGATCGACGAACGGTTCTCGCCCTACGCCGGTCGCACCTTCGACGACGAGACCTACAGCGGCGACGCGTACCCGACGTTCGGCTGGGCGGCGGCCGTGGCGGAGGTCGAGGTGGACCTCGACACGGCGGAGGTCACGGTGCTCTCCGTCGTGGCCGTCGACGACGTGGGCCGCGCCATCCACCCGGTGCTGTGCGAGGGCCAGGTCGAGGGCGGGACGCTCCAGGCCGTGGGCTACGCGACGATCGAGGAGATCAGGCTCGTCGACGGGCGATACCTCAACGACCGGCTCCAGACGTACCTCATCCCGACCTCGCTGGACGCCCCGCGAATCGAGACGATCCTGGTCGAGGCCCCGTTCGAGGACGCGCCCCACCACGCGAAGGGCGTCGGCGAGCTGCCCATGGACGTCGGGGCGCCCGCGGTGGTCGCGGCGATCCACGACGCGACGGGCGCCTGGATCGACGACCTGCCGGCCTTGCCGGAACGGATCGTCGCGGGGCTGGCCGGCACGGCCCCGCCCGGGCCGCCGGGCGTGTCCACGGTGTCGGCGGCCGCGGCGGCGCCGTCCTCCATCGCGCCGGCGCCGTGACGTACCGCCTGATCGTCAACGGCGAGCCAGCCGAGCTCGGCGTGCCTGGCATGCGCCGGCTGCTCGACGTCCTGCGCGAGGACCTCGGCCTCACCGGGACCAAGGAGGGCTGCGGCGAGGGCGAGTGCGGGGCCTGCACGGTGCTCGTGGACGGCGAGGTCGTCGTCAGCTGTCTCGTGCCGGTGTGCCAGGTCGACGGCTCGGTGGTGCGGACGGTGGAGGGGCTGGCGACGGCCGGGGGCGACGCGCTGGCGCCGCTCCAGCAGGCGTTCCTCGAGGCCGGCGGCGCGCAGTGCGGGATCTGCACGCCCGGGATGCTGATGGCCGCCGAGGCGTTCCTCGCCGCCGGCAGCGAGCCCACCGACGCATCGATCCGCGAGGCGATCGCCGGCAACCTGTGCCGGTGCACCGGCTACACCAAGATCGTGGACGCGATCCGGCTCGCCGCGGAGCGGCGCCAGGCCGGCGCGGGAGCCGCCTGACGGTGCCCGTCGAGCCGCCGGTCGTCTCACCCCGCTCGCTCCCCGAAGCGTACGCGCTGCTGGCATCGGCGCCCCACCGGCCGCTCGCGGGCGGCACCGATCTCCTGGTCCAGCTGACGGGCGAGCTGGGCCCGGTCCCGGACCGGGTCCTCGACCTGTGGCGGCTCGACGAGCTGCGCGGCATCCGGGTGGAGGGGGACGCACTCGAGATCGGCGCCCTCACCACCCACGCGCAGGTCCGGCGCTCGGAGGCATGCGCCGCCCACGCTCCAACGCTCGTCGCGGCGGCGGCGACCATCGGCGCGGCGCAGATCCAGAACCGGGGCACGCTGGGCGGCAACGTCATGAACGCGTCCCCCGCCGGGGACACGCTGCCCGTGCTGCTCGCGCTGGACGCGGTGCTGGTGGCGGGCGGGCCGGGCGGCGAGCGACAGATCCCCGCGGGCGCATTCTGGCCGTCCTACCGGACGACCGCCCTGCGCCCAGACGAGCTGCTCCTGCGCGTCCGGATCCCGGTCGTCGACGGCCGCTGGCAGGCGTTCCGCAAGGTCGGTACGCGCCGGGCGCAGGCGATCTCCAAGGTCGTCCTGGCGGCATCGTGGCGCCGCGACC
>CAYJOH010000172.1:0-5835 GCA_964371685.1 uncultured Anaerolineaceae bacterium | reverse complement strand
GCGGCGACCGTGGCCACCGGCTCCAGGTACCCGGTCCGCGACACGTCGTCGAACCAGGCCGTGCAGAACGCGGCCACGGACCCGTCGGACCCCACCGCCACGATGTCCAGGTCCCGCCGGTACGTCGGCGCCTGCTGGATGTGGTGGTACCAGGCGGGGTCGTCGCGGTTCGCGCGGGCGACGGCGATGTCGTCGTCGTGGAACGCGAGACCGGACGCGTAGCACCGCTCGAGCAGCTCCAGGCCATCGCGCATGGGCCGGATCTCGTAGCCCGGCACCGCCGGCACCTCGGGCAGCGGCTCGTCCAGCGACCGGCGGTGCTGCGTCTCCGCCTCGTCCGGCCGCTCGATGCGGACGAACCCGCGGCGCGCGAGGATCGTGGCCAGCGCCGCGTCTCCCGCGTCGGCGTACACGCGCAGCCGGTGCCGCCCGTCCTCGTCGACCACCGCGAGGCGATCCTCGGCGACCGCGACCATCGCCTCCTCGAGCCCTGGCTCGCGCAGCGGGGGATCGACCTGCAGGAATGCCTGCCCGGGACCCTCGGGGCACAGCGCCGCCGCGAGCTCGCCGCCCGCGGTCTCCCACAGGAACAGGTGGTCCTCGGGCGCCAGGTGCTCGAGGTCCGCGTTGGCGAACCACCACCAGTAGTCGAGCCGGGCCACGTGCCACGAGCGCTCCCGGCACCCGTTGGCCACCATCGCGCGACGCAGGAGCTCGCGGATCCGCCAGTAGTCGTCGCCCTCGCGGTACGGGCGCATGCGGAGGGCCATCGCGCACCTCTGGGCAGCTCACCGGACGCCGAACCAAGCCTATCGCGCGGCCCGGTCGCGTGGACGCCGCGATCGGCCGGTGCCACAATCCGGGCCAGACATCGACAGCCCCGGGGAGGGACGCGCACGTGGCCCGCCGGTTCGTCATGCGCCTGCGCCGGCCGGACTTCACGGGGGTCCGGACGCCCGTCGCGACGGTGGCCCAGAGCGCGGGCAGGCTGGCCCTCGTCGCCGTCGTCTCGGGCCTGCTGGCCGGGCTCGCCTGGGTCGCCACCACGCAGACGGAGACCGGGCAGCGGCTGGCCGACCTCGTGCTGTTCGGGCGCGAGACGGCTGGTCCGCAGGGTGCAGGCGTCGCGGCCGAGATCCTGTCGAACGTGACCATCGCCGCTGCGGTCACGGCGCTGACCGGACTCGGCGCGCTGGCGCTGGCGCGCGGTGGGATTGCCCTTGTCGTCGCGGCGGCCATCGCGATCGCCGGCGCGAACCTCACCAGCCAGCTGCTCAAGGACGTCGCCGAGCGACCCGCGCTGCTCGGCTCCCTCGCCTACGCGAGGGGCAACAGCTTCCCGAGCGGGACCGTGACCATCGTCGCGTCCATCGGCCTGGTCGCGATCCTGGTCGCCCCGCGGCGGCTGCGGGGTCTCACCGCGCTCATCACCGCGGTCGGGACGTGCGCGGTCGGGATGAGCACGGTCGTCGCCGGCTGGCACCGGCTCGCGGACGTGATCGGCGCGATCCTGATCTCGCTGGCCTGGACGGCCCTGTGCGCGGCGGGACTCGCGCGGCTGAGCGGATGGATGCCCCGCCGGTCGTGGCGGACCGGCCTCGGCCGGGGCACGATCCTGCTCGGGGGCGTGGCCGGGGCCGCGGCGCTCGCGATCGGGGGGATCGTCGTGGTCGCGGTGGCCACCGACCCGGCGCCGGTCGCCGAGGCGCTCGAGACCCTTGCCGATGCCCCGCGGGCGTTCCTGGCCGCGCTCGCCATCGTCGGCGGCACCTCGCTGCTCGGCGCGGTCGCGCTCCTGTGGGGGTTGCGGGGCGTCGCCCTGGAGCTGCTCGACTGACCTCCGGCCCACCGCCTTCGTGACCAGCGGACCGCCGGGGCCGGCCTTGACCGCCTGCTATACTCCCCCCCAGTATGACGAGCCTCACCGAGTCCGCGCGCCCCATCGAGATCGTCCTGCCCATCGAGGGCATGACCTGTGCCTCGTGCGTGAACCGCATCGAGCGCTTCCTCAGCAAGACCCCGGGCGTCGAGCAGGCGTCGGTCAACCTGGCAACCGAGCGGGCCACGGTCCTCGTGGACCCCGGGCTCGCCGGCCGCGACGAGCTGGTGAAGGCCGTGGAGGCGGCCGGCTACGAGGTCAAGGCCGAGGCCCCCGCGGTGGAGGGCGCGGCCGCCGCCTCGCTCGAAGCCGAGATCAGCGCCGACGACGTCGAGCACGCGCGCGCCCAGCGCCAGACGCTGTTCCAGGCCGGCGTCTCCATCGCCGCCGCGGTCGTGTTCATGGTGGCGATGTTCACGCCCCAGACCTCGATCGCGATGGAGGACCTCAACAAGCTGATCCTGTGGCCGGCGACGTTCATCCAGTTCTGGGCGGGCGGCCGGTTCTACCGCGCGGCCTGGCGCGCGGGCCGCCACGGCGGGGCCACGATGGACACGCTGGTCGCCCTGGGCACCAGCGCGGCCTGGGCCTACTCCGTGTTCGTGACGATGTGGCCGGAGTTCGTCCACGAGGCGGGGCTCCACCCCGAGACCTACTTCGACTCGGCGGCGATCATCATCGGCCTGATCCTGCTGGGCCGATGGCTCGAGGCCCGCGCCAAGGGCCGCACGACCGGCGCGATCCGGCGGCTGGTCGGGCTCCAGGCGACGACCGCTCGGCGCCTGCGCAACGGCGTCGAGGAGGACGTGGACCTCGCGATCGTCGTGCCCGGCGACCTGCTCCGCGTCCGGCCGGGCGACAAGGTCCCGGTCGATGGCGTCGTGGTCGAGGGGACGTCCGCGGTGGACGAGTCGATGCTCACCGGCGAGCCCATCCCGGCCACCAAGGCGAGCGGCGACGAGGTCATCGGCGCCACCATCAACACGACCGGCTCGTTCGTGATGCGCGCCACCCACGTGGGCCGCGACACCGCCCTGGCGAGGATCGTGGACCTGGTCCAGCGCGCCCAGGGTTCCAAGGCACCCATCCAGCGCCTGGCCGACCGGATCAGCGAGGTCTTCGTGCCGGCGGTCATCGTCGTCGCGGCGGCCACGTTCGTCGCCTGGTACCTGTTCGGTCCCGAGCCGCGCGTGACGCTCGCGCTGACGGCGTTCATCGGGGTCGTGATCATCGCCTGCCCGTGCGCGATGGGCCTCGCCACGCCCACCGCGATCATGGTCGGCACGGGCAAGGGCGCGGAGACCGGGATCCTCGTCCGGGGCGGCGAGGCGCTCGAGAACGCGGGGCGCGTGGACACGGTCGTGATGGACAAGACGGGCACGCTGACCCTGGGCAAGCCCGCGGTGACCGCCGTGGTGCCGGCGCGCGGCTTCACCGGGGAGCGCGTGCTGGACCTCGCCGCGGCGCTCGAGACCGGGTCGGAGCACCCCCTCGGCGAGGCGATCGTGCGCAAGGCGCGCGAGACCGAGCTCGGGTTCGCGAAGGTCGACGGGTTCGAGGCGATCGTCGGGCGCGGCGTGCGCGGCACGATCGACGGCGCGGAGGTCGTCGTCGGCAGCCGCCGCCTTGCGGAGGAGCGGGGCGTGGACCTCGCCTCGCTCGCGGATGCCGCCCGGGACGCCGCGGCCGAGGGCGGCACCGTCGTGTTCGTCGTCGTCGACGGGGCGGCGGCCGGCATGGTCGCGATCTCGGACCCGGTCAAGGCCGAGTCGCGCGAGGCCGTGGCCCAGCTGCGCGAGGCCGGTCTCGACGTGTGGCTGCTCACCGGCGACGCGCGCGTGACCGCGGAGGCCGTTGCCCGCGTGGTGGGGATCCCCGCGGACCACGTGATCGCCGAGGTGCTGCCCGCGGACAAGGACGCGGTCATCGAGCGCCTCCAGGGCGAGGGCCGCAGGGTCGCCATGGTCGGCGACGGCATCAACGATGCCCCGGCGCTCGCCCGGGCGGACCTGGGCGTGGCGATCGGGACCGGCGCCGACGTGGCCATCGAGGCGTCGGACGTGACGCTGGTCGGCGGCGACCCGCGCCTGGTCGCGTCCGCGATCGCGCTGTCGCGGGCCACGGTGCGCGTGATCCGCCAGAACCTGTTCTGGGCGTTCGCCTATAACGTGCTGCTGATCCCCATCGCGATGGGCGCCCTGTACCCGGCGTTCGGGATCACGCTCAACCCGGCGATGGCCGCCGGGGCGATGGCCCTGTCGTCGGTCAGCGTCGTGACCAACTCGCTGCGCCTGCGCGGCGTGGACGTCCGGCCCGGCCGCGTGACGCAGCTCCGGCGCGGGCCGCTGGGCGTCGTGCGCGACGGGGCGTTCCTGGTGGGTGTCGGGCTGCTCGGGCTGGCGCTGGCCGGCGGCGTGCTGGCCGCGGACCGGGCCGTGGACGCGAGCCTGCACCGGATCGAGGTGACGGCGCGCGACGTCCGCTTCGAGCCCGCGACCGTGACCGTGACCGCCGGCGAGTGGGTCGTGCTCGAGTTCACCAACGAGGACACGGTCGTCCACGACTGGATGGTCGAGGGGGTGCCCAACCTGGACGTGCCGGCGCGCCCGGGCCAGACCGCGAAGCTCCGGTTCGTGCTCGACACGCCGGGCACGTACATGGTGATGTGCTCGATCCCGGGACACGCCGAGGCCGGCATGGTCGGCGAGCTGGTGGTGGAGCCGCGCTGAGCGGCTCATCGGGCGCCGCGTCTGCCACCGCCGCCGAGCGCTCCGCTGGTGCCGTGCGCCTGCCACCGCCGCCGAGCGCTCCGCTGGTGCCGTGCGCCTGCCACCGCCGCCGAGCGCTCCGCTGGTGCCGTGCGCCTGCCATCGCCGCCGGCGACCCGTCCGGTCGCCCAGCGACCCTACGGGCGCACGCCGGGACGGAACGGTCGCCCAGCGACGCGTTCGTCTCACGGAAACCCCGATCCGTGCGCCATCCCGGCCGCCCAGCGACCGGAACGTCGCACGGTGCGCTCGTTGCGTCTCCCGGCGACCGACGGGAGCAGGGGCTGGCAGCAGCCGACCGCGTCAACCCGAACCGATGGCTGAGGCGCCGGGCGCCGACTCCGTCCTGCGACGTGATCGCGGGAGTGGCGCGCCGTACACTCCGCTGGTGACCGACTCCCCGCTCGAGCCCGTGTCTGAGCCGCCGCTCCGGATCCGGATCGAGGTCCCGCCCGACCCGCGCGACCTGCCGGGCGACTTCCCGCACCGCTACGAGGTCGAGATCCGGTTCGGCGACACGGACGCGATGGGCCACGCCAACAACTCACGGTTCCTCACGTTCTGCGAGTCCGCCCGGATCGACTACTGGGAGGCGGCCACCGGCGAGCGCTGCGCGCTGGTCACCCACGGCGCCGAGGAGTCGCTGATCCTGGCCGACATCCGGGTGGCCTTCCGCTCGCCCGTCTACTTCGGCGAGGTGCTGACCGTGGAGTCGCGGGTCGGGCGGATCGGGCGGACCTCGTTCACGCTCGAGCACCGGCTCACCGCCCACGAGTCCGCGGTCGGCCACGCCCGCCTGGTCGCGACCGCCGAGGGCGTCCAGGTCCTGTACGACTACGCGACGGAGCGCCCGCGCGTGATCCCTGACGATCTCATCGCGCGGCTGGAGGCGTTCGAGGGTCGGCCGCTCCGAGCCTGACGCCTGCGCCCGGACCCACGTTCCGCTACCAGGGCACGGCGCTCGCCCAAGAGCTGGTCGGGGGCGTGCTCGCCCGCACCTACGTGACCGACGAGGCGGGCCGGATCGTCAAGGTCTGCGACCCCGACTGCGGAGGCAGCAACCCCCAGTACCTCGTCACCTGGTCAGGACACGGCGACGCGCTCGCGCTGTGGCAGATCGGGACCGGCGGCTCGCTCACCCTCGTCAACAGCTTCGGCTACTCGACCTGGGGCACGCCGACCGTGTAC
>CAYJOH010000171.1:0-5854 GCA_964371685.1 uncultured Anaerolineaceae bacterium | reverse complement strand
CCAGCCGAACTCCTTCTGGTACGGGACCACCCGCTCGTCGATGAACCGGCGGCCGCGCTCGGTGGCCTGCAGGGCCGGGACGATCTCCGTGGCGCCGACCTTGGCGAAGGCGGCCTGCAGCTCGGCGTCGGCCTTGACCTCCTCCTTCATCTCCCACAGGGCGCGGATCTTGTCCCAGTTCCGGTCGTCGGCGGAGTTCTGGAGGCGGCCGAGGAGGACGTCGTCCACCTTGCCGTGCGTCTCCTGCATGACCGCCTTGAGGTTGAGCGTCGCGCTGAGCTGCGCGAAGTTCAGCATCCAGTGGATCTTCCAGTGGCGGTCGTGCATGTCGATGGCGTCCTCGAACAGGACGGCCAGGTCGGCGAGGCTGAGCTCCGCCTTCCGGTCGAGCATGCTCTCGATGTAGTCGAAGTTGCGCTGCATCTCGGGGACGAAGCGCGTCTTCCACCAGAAGGTGAAGTTGTGGCCGTAGACCGGCAGCACGAGGCCCAGGTACGCCCCGATCTTGGCGACGTACTCGTTGTCCTCGGGGACGATCGGGTTCGTCCGGTAGTTGTACTCCTGGGTGTCGACGACGATGCCGGCCTCGGCCGGGATCGCGGTCGTGTACAGGTAGCCGTTGACGTTCTTGTAGATCCAGTCCGTCGCGAACGGCGTGCCGAAGCGGCGGAACATGTGGTCACACGACAGCCACCAGCCGCCGATGTCCTCGTACATCGGGCTCAGCGGCTTGGGGCAATGCAGGTCGTCGAAGACCCAGAACAGCAGCTTCTCGGTCTCGGACGTCCACTCGATGGGGAACGTCTCGTCACCGAAGAACTCTCCGAGGACCTCTTCCTTGAGGGGCACCGCGAAACCTCCTTCGACGTGGGTGGTACTCAGGCGACCGGCGTCGCGGGACGCGTGATCCGCTTGAAGCGGCGCATGTTCTCGGTGATCGCAACCTCCGTCGGCAACCGCTCCATGCTCGACGCGCCGAAGAACCCGGCCACGCCGCGCGTGTGATCGATGACGTACTGGGCGTCCTCGGGCTCGGCGATGGGGCCGCCGTGGCACAGGACGATGATCTCGGGCCGGACGGCTACGGCCGCGTCGCGGATCGCCTGGACCCGCTCGGCCGCGGCCTCGATGGTGAGGGCGGTGGTCGCCCCGATCCGGCCCTTGGTCGTGAGCCCGATGTGGGCGACGATCACGTCGGCGCCGGCCTCGGCCATCGCGACCGCCTGCTGCGGGTCGAACACGTAGGGCGCGGTCAGCAGCCCGGCCTCGTGGGCGACGCGGATCATGTCCACCTCGAGCCCGTAGCCCATGCCGGTCTCTTCCAGGTTCTGCCGGAACTGCCCGTCGCACAGGCCAACGGTCGGGAAGTTCTGGACGCCGGCGAAGCCGATCCGGGCGAGCTCCGCGATGAACACGGGCATCAGGCGGAACGGGTCCGTGCCGCAGACCCCGGCCAGGACCGGCGTGTCGCGCACGATGGGGAGCACCTCGCCCGCCATCTCCACCACGATCGCGTTGGCATCCCCGTAGGGCATCATCCCGGCCAGCGACCCGCGGCCGGCCATCCGGTAGCGACCCGAGTTGTAGATGATGATCAGGTCGGCGCCACCGGCCTCGGCACACTTGGCGGACAGCCCGGTGCCGGCGCCGGCGCCCATGATCACGCCGCCCTCGCTGACCGTCCGCCGCAGGCGCTCCAGCGCCTCGCGTCCCTTCATGCAGCTCCTCCCGTCGCGACGGGCCTCGCCGTCGCCGACCATGCGCGGTACAGCTCGTCGAGGCGCTCGGCCATCGCGCGAGCGAACGCCGGGTCGTTGATGTGGGTCGCCATCTCGACCACCTCGACGCCGGGCCGCAGCCCGGCCTTGAGCTCGCGGACCAGGGCCGCGTCGGCCGCCGGGTCGTGGAACGGCCCGCCCGGCGCATCGATCATCGAGACGCCGCCGGTGGGGATGAACAATGCGACCGGACCCGTCGCGGCGTTCAGCTTCCGGGCGATGATCCGGCCCAGCTCCGCGCACTCGGCCTCGGTCGTGCGCATCAGCGTGACCGTGGCGTTGTGCTCGTACAGGTTGCGGCCACGGAACGCCGCGGGGACCGTGTCGAGCGGCCCGAAGTTGACCATGTCGAGGGCCCCCAGGGACACGACCTGCGGCAGACCCAGCGTGCCCGCGGCCTCCAGCCGGTCGGGGCCCGCGGACAGGACACCGCCCACCAGCTCGTCGGCGACCTCGGTGGTGGTGACGTCCAGGGCGCCGGTGATGAACCCGGCGCGCATCAGCGCCTCCATCGCGCGCCCGCCGGCGCCGGTCGCGTGGAACACGAGGACCTCGTAGCCGCGCGCCTCGAGGACCTCGCGCGCCTCCGTGACGCACGGGGTGGTGACGCCGAACATCGTTGCCCCGATCAGCGGGCGCGCCTCGATCCGCGACACGAACGTCGCGGACGCGCGCGCCATCCCCGCGATGGCCGCGGCCGCGTTGGCGAGGATCCGCTCCGAGAGGCCGTTGATGCCGGCGAAGTCCACGACCGAATACAGCATCGCGATGTCGCTCGTGCCGACGTACGGCCGCGTGTCGCCCGAGGCCATCGTGGACACCAGCAGCTTGGGGACGCCGATCGGGAGCGCCTGCATCGCGGCCGAGACCAGCGACGAGCCGCCGGATCCGCCGAGGCCCAGGATCCCGTCCAGGCGGCCTTCGGCGTGGAGGCGGCGGACGACGGCCGTCGCGCCGCGGGTCATGGCCGCCACGGCCGGTCCGCGATCGCCCTCGGCGGCGAGCGCCGCGCGATCCTCCCCGGCCGCCGCCGCGACGGCGTCGGCGTCGATGTCCGCGAGGGGAGAGAAGCCCATCACGCCGGCATCCACCAGGATCACGTCGCAGCCGGCTGCCCGGACCTGGTCGCGGAGGAATGTGTACTCGGTTCCCTTGGTGTCGAGGGTGCCGAGGAGCACGACCGTCGCCACTGGATCCCCTGCTGGCCCGCCAACCGTGGCGTGCGAGATATCGATAATCGATTGTCGATAACAGTAGTGCCGGCTCCGACCCCAGTCAAGGCTCGCAGGCATCGGACCCGGCCGGCTCTTGCGACTGGACAATCGATGATCGATGATAGCGCCAAAGACACCAGGAGGTAGCCCCGACATGGCGCTCGCCGCGCTCGACAGCCCGCTCCTGCGGATGACCCAGGAGACCCCCACCCAGTACTGGAACGACTCGTGCGCGGTCGAGGAGCTGGCGTACGCGGTCGAGCGCGGCGCCACCGGCGCGACGTCGAACCCCAGCATCGTGCTGGAGGTGCTCAAGAAGGAGGCGGACCACTGGGTGCCGCGCGTGCACGAGGTCGCGGCCGCCAACCCCACCTGGTCCGAGCTGGACATCACCTGGGCGATCGTCGAGGAGATGGCGGCGCGCGGCGCGGCCGTGCTGCAGCCGGTGTACGAGCGCCACCATGGGCTGGCCGGCCGCCTGTCGCTCCAGATCAACCCGGCCAACCATCGCCACCCCGAGCGAATGGTCGAGCAGGCGCTCCGGTTCCACGCGCTGGCGCCCAACATGCAGGTCAAGTTCCCGTGCACGGCGGCCGGGATCGCCGGCATGGAGGAGGCGACCGCGCACGGCGTGAGCATCAACTCGACGGTCAGCTTCACCGTCCCCCAGGCGATCGCCGCGGCCGAAGCCGTGGAGCGCGGGCTCGCGCGTCGCGAGGCGGCGGGCGAGGACACGTCCACGATGTCCCCGATCGTGACGATCATGATCGGGCGACTGGACGACTGGATGAAGGTCCTCGTCGAGCGCGACAACCTGGCCGTCCACCCGGACGCCCCCAACTGGGCCGGCGTCGCGGCGTTCAAGCGCGCCTACGCCATCTTCCGCGAGCGCGGCTACCGCTCGCGCCTGCTGGCCGCCGCCTACCGGCA
This sequence comes from uncultured Anaerolineaceae bacterium, assembly GCA_964371685.1. Taxonomy (GTDB): domain Bacteria; phylum Chloroflexota; class Limnocylindria; order Limnocylindrales; family CSP1-4; genus CAIXZV01. The sequence goes on along the minus strand of CAYJOH010000171.1, from coordinate 1,932 downwards.
CCGGCTGCACTGGACCGAGATCGTCGGCGGCGAGGTGAGCATGACGATGCCCCACTCGTGGCAGGTCCGGTTCAACGCCAGCGGGATCGCCCCGGAGCCGCGGATGGATGTCCCCGTGGACCCGGCGCTGATCGCCGACCTGTCCGAGCGGGTCCCGGACTTCCGGCGCGCCTACGAGCCGGACGGCCTCGCGCCCGAGGAGTTCGAGGGCTACGGCGCGGCATCCCGCACGCTGCGGTCGTTCGTCAAGTCCTACCACGACCTTCAGGGCGCGATCCGCGACCTCGTCCTGCCCGACCCGGACGCCCGCCAGCGCTGAACGGCAGGCCCCGGCCCGTGTCAACGTCAGACGCCCCCGCCGGTGGCGGGCGTCAGCCCGCCTCCACCGCCACGCGCCCCGTCGCGACGCGGGGCGGCAGCTGCACCAGCACGACGGCGACGAGGATCGCGGCCCCGCCGGCCAACTCGAGGACGGTCAGCCGCTGGCCGAGGGCGACGGCCGCCACGACGACCGCGACGACCGGCTCCACGGTCATGGCCACGGCGGCCCGGGTGCTGCCGATCAGCCGCACGCCGCCGATCACCCATACCTTGGGAAGGGCACCGAACGTCGCGGCGCACACGATGGCCGCCCAGGCGACCGGCGCGGCGAGCCACGGACCCGCCAGGCCGGCCCCCCCGATCAGGAGCGCGGCCGTGCCCGAGATCAGCAGCCCGCCGCCGAGGACGAGCGAGGTGGCCTGGACGGCGGGCACGTCGTCGAACCCGCCCCGGATCGCCACCAGGTAGACCGCGTGGCAGGTCGAGGCGAGGGCGGCGAGGGCGATGCCCGCGGCGGTCGCATGGGCCTCGGGGCCAAGCTGGCTGCCCAGCACGAGGGCGAGCCCCGCACACGCCCCCGCGAGGGCGAGGATCCGGATCGGGGTCAGGCGCTCCCGGCCGAGGGCCGCGGACATCAGCGCGACCAGCACCGGGTAGCAGTAGAAGATGACCATCACGAGCCCGACGGCCATCGCCCCGAAGGCGAAGAACAGGACGAGGTTCATCAGGCCGTTGACGGCCACGGCCAGCGCGAGCATGGCCCGCTGCCGGTGCGCAAGCCGGGCGAGGCTGACGGCCGGCTGGGCGTGGAACAGGATGAGCGCGCCCAGGATGGCGGCCCCGAACCCCGCCCGGAGGGCGCTGAACGTCGCTGGCCCGACGCCCTCGCCGTAGGCCACGGCCGCGACCGGTCCCAGGGTGCCCATGGCGCCCGCCGCCGCGAGGACCCTGAGCAGACCGCCGAGCTGCCGGCTGTCCGTCGCGCCCGGGTGTGCCGCCATCGTGCCCTCCGGCCCTGTCCCCGCTTGTTGGGGTCGTCGATGAATCCGCTTGCATTGGACGGGGCGCGGCGACTACTATCCTCGATAATCGATGATCTGACGCACGGGCCGCGGCGATCCGAGCCGTCCCCCCGACCGTTGACGCGCCGTCGAGCACCCGCCTATCATCGATTATCAATCAAGCACAATCGATTATCAATCAAGAGCGGTGGCGCACCGACTCCCTCGCGAGGGCGTGCGATGACCAGAGGGGCATGGGGGTACAGCGGATCCCGGCGGATGGGCACCATCCCGCTCGGTGATCGCGTCCCGGCCCGCGCCTGGGGCGGCGCCTGATGGAGTTCGTCACCCAGAGCCTCGTGATCGGCCTCACCGAGAACGCGCCCCTGGTCCTCGCCGCGATCGGCTTCGCCCTCCTGTACCGCCTGACCGGCCTCATCAACGTGGCCTACTCCGAGACGATCACGCTCGGGGCGTACTTCGGGATGTGGATCAACACGACGTACGACCTCAACTTCTACGCCATCCTGATCCCCACCGCGATCCTCGCCGGCGCCCTGAGCGTCGCCACGTACCTCGCCCTGTTCCGGCCGGCGAGGCACCACTACGT
>CAYJOH010000170.1:0-5886 GCA_964371685.1 uncultured Anaerolineaceae bacterium | reverse complement strand
GCTGAGGCGATGGCGCAGGCCGAGGCGATGGCGCAGGCCGAGGCCATGGCGCAGGCCGGGGCCCACCGGACGCGCCGGACCCGCCGGGCCGCCGAGGCCATCAGCGTCGGAGACCTCGTCCCGGCCTGAGCCCGGCCGCGGGGGGCGAAGCCGGGTCCGCGGTACTTTCGTGCTGTTGCTGGTGGTGCCCTGCCGCCCGCACAGTTGGTGCCAGCATGCAACTCGCGGCCGAGCACCGGGATCTGCAGGCAGGCGTCCCGCCCCGACACGCCGTCACGGCGAGGCGGATCCTGCTCGTGTACGTGGTTGCTGCCGCGGCCTGGATCGGGCTCAGCGACCTGGCCGCCGCGGCCCTGTTCCCGGATGCCCACGACCTCGCCGTCGCGCAGACCGTCAAGGGCTGGGCGTTCATCGCTGCCACCGGGCTCATGCTGGGCGTCCTCCTGCGGCGCTACGAGCTGGAGCGCACGCGGCACACCGAGGCGCTGGCCGAGCGGGAGCGGACGTTCCGCCTGCTGGCCGAGCACGCTCGCGATGTCGTGTTCCGGTACCGCGTCGGTCCGCCGCCGTCCGTCGAATACGTGAGCCCGTCGATCGAGGCCGCCCTCGGGTACTCGCCCGCCCAGTTCTACCGGCAGCCGGCGCTCCTCGCCAGCCTGATGCACCCGGACGACGTGCCGGTGCTCCCGGTGGACCCCGCGGACGTCCCGGAAAGCGACCTCGCCATCGTGCGCCTCCGAACCAGCGACGACCGCTGGGTGCCGTTCGAGTTCCACCTCGGGCTGCAGCCGGCGGGGAGCGACGGAGCCGTGGTGGTCGAGGGCGTGGCCCGCGACATCACGGAGCGCGTGCGCCACGAGGCCGAGCTCAACCGCCTCAACCGCGTCCTGCGCACGCTCAGCGCGGCGAACCGGGCGCTGATCCGCGCCGACACCGAAACCGCCCTGCTCGACACGATCTGCGCAACGATCGCGGAGGACGGCGGGTTCCGGTTCGCGTGGGTCGGCTACCTCGAGGCCGACGGGCAGACCGTGCGGCCCGTGGCCCATGCCGGACACGAGGACGGGTACCTGTCCGCCGTGAACTTCAACGCCACGAATCCGGCGTACGCGCGTGGCCCCGTGGGGACCGCGATCCGCGACAACCGTCCCATGGCGAGCCAGGACATCGCGCGCGACGAAGCGATGGCACCGTGGCGGGGCGAGGCGATCCCGCGCGGCTACGCCTCGATGGTGGCGCTGCCGCTTGCGACGCGGTCCGACGTGTTCGGGGCGCTCGCGATCTATGGCGCCGAGGTGTCTGCATTCGGGCCCGACGAGGTGGCGCTGCTCGAGGAGCTGGCCGCCGACCTCGCCTACGGGATCGGTGTGCTGCGGGCACGCGAGGCGCACGCGGCTGGCGAGGCGGAGCGGCTGCGGCTGGCGGCCGCGGTCAGCCAGTCGGGCGAGTCGGTAGTGATCACGGACCCGCAGGCGCGGATCACCTACGTCAACCCCGCCTTCGAGCGGCTGACCGGATACCGCCGCGACGAGGTCATCGGAGGCACGCCCAGCGTCCTCAAGAGCGGTGTCCAGCCGCCCTCGTTCTACGCCACGATGTGGCAGACACTGACCGCGGGCCGGACGTGGGTCGGCGACCTCGTCAACCGGCGCAAGGACGGCTCGCTGTTCACCGAGGAGTCCGTGATCTCGCCGATCCGCGATGCCGACGGCGAGTTGGCCGGCTACGTGGCCGTCAAGCGCGATGTCACGCACCTCCGGGCCGTGGAGGAGCGTGACCGCACCCACGCCCGCGAGCGAACCCTGATCGCCGAGGCGATCAGCGCGCTGCGGCCCGACCACGGGCCCGAGGAGACCGCGGACGCGATCTGCCGGCAGCTCGTCCGCCTGCCCGAGGCGGCCGCGGCGTGGCTGTTCGTATTCGATCCCGGCGGGACCGCCATCCCCCTGGCGGGCGCCTCGCGCGACGACAAGCCGACCACCCGGGCACCCGTGCCGCCGGCCCGGACGGCGCAGCTCCGGGCGCGGGCGCAAGAGGGCCCCTGGGTCGAGCGCTGGGTGCCCCGGCGCGGCCACCCGTACACGGACGAGCTCCGGCGGCGCGGCGTCCGCGCCGTCGCCTACGCCCCGTTCGGGCTGGACGGCGAGGTGTCTGGGCTCCTGATCCTCGCCGCCTCGAGCGAGATCGATGCGGCCGGCCTGACCGAGCGGTTGCCGGCGCTGGTCGAGTTCGCGGGCATCGGCGGTGCGGTCCTCGGCCCGTCGCTGCTCCAGCGGACGCGGGTCGAGCAGGCGCGCCACGGGATCCGGCAGATCCTGGACGAGTCCGCGTTCAGGCCGGTGTTCCAGCCGATCATCAACCTCGAGTCCGGCGAGGTCGAGGGGTACGAGGCGCTGACGAGGTTCACGGACGGGACGCCGCCCGACGTCCGGTTCGCCGAGGCGACGCGGGTGGGCCTCGGCATCCAGCTCGAGGCCGCGACGCTGCGCGCGGCCGTCGCCGCCGCGGCGCCGCTGCCCACGGGGGCGTTCCTCAACGCCAACGTGTCACCGGCGATGGTCGCGGCTCACGAGCCGCTGGCGTCGATCGTCGCCGGATCGAGCCGCCCGGTCGTGCTCGAGCTGACCGAGCACGAGGCGATCACCGACTACGCCGCGTTCCGCGAGGCCGTCACGGCGCTGGGCGCCGACCTCCGGCTGGCGGTGGACGACGCCGGCGCCGGGTTCGCGAGCCTGCGCCACGTGCTGGAGCTGCGGCCCGACATCGTCAAGATCGACCGGTCCGTGGTCCAGGGGCTGGAGGCGGATCCCGCGCGCCAGGCCCTGGTCTCGGGCTTCCGCCACCTCGCCGATTCGATCGCCTGCCAGCTGATCGCCGAGGGGATCGAGACCCGGGCCGAGCTCGCCGCGCTCCGGGGCCTCGGGATCACGCACGGGCAGGGGTTCCTGCTCGGCCGCCCGGCGCCCGCCAGCGAGCTGCTGGCCGCCGGCTGACCGGCGGGGTTCACTCGCCGGCGTCGCGCCGGTTGGTGTCCGCGAGGCGCTTGCGGCTCTCCTCCCGGACGCGGGTGATCTTCGAGCTGGCACCCATGCCGTCCACCTGCGGTCCGGGGACCGGGTTGCGGGGCGTCCGGCCGCGGGCCTGCGCCGCCTCGCGCGCCGCCTCGCGGCCGGCCATCCGTTCGCCGATCGTGCGCTCGTAGCCCTGGTCCGAGGGGAGGTAGTAGCGGCGCGCCGCCAGCTCGTCGGGCAGGTACTGCTGGGCGACGTCGTGGCCGTCGAAGTCGTGAGGGTACTGGTAGCCGACCCCGATGCCGTGGTGCTTCATCCGGCGGTCGGCGGCGTTTCGCAGGTGGAGCGGCACGGGGAGCGAGCCGTGCTCCACGACGTCGGCGACGGCCGCCCAGTACGCCGCTCCCGCCCGGTTCGACTTGGGCGCCGTCGCGATGTAGGCCGCGGCCTGCGCGAGCGCGTACTGCGCCTCCGGCAGGCCGACGTGGTCCAGTGCCGCGGCGGCCGAGACGGCGACCTGGAGTGCCCGCGGATCGGCGTTGCCCACGTCCTCGGAGGCGCTGATGATCAGCCGGCGGGCGATGAACCGCGGGTCCTCGCCGGCGGCGACCATCGCGGCCAGCCAGTAGAGCGCGGCGTCCGGATCGTTGCCGCGGAGGCTCTTGATGAACGCGGACACGGTGTCGTAGTGGCCGTCGCCGGCGCGGTCGTAGGCGAGGACGCGCTGCTGGGCCGCCGACTCGACGTCCGACAGGGTGGGGGAGACGGCGCCGCCGTCGGGCGACCGGTGGCCCTCGTCCTCGGCCAGCGCCACGGCCCCCTCGAGGACGTTGAGCGCCTGGCGCGCGTCGCCGCCCGAGAGATCCACGAGGTGCTCGAAGGCGTCCTCGGCGAGCGCGACCCCGCCCCGCGGGCCGTACGGCCCGGCCAGGCCCCGCTCGGCGTCCTCCAGCGCGCGGCGCACGATCACGGCCACGTCCTCGTCGGTCAGCGGCTCGAGCCGCCACACCCGCATCCGTGACAGGAGGGCGGAGTTCACCTCGAAGTAGGGGTTCTCGGTTGTCGTCCCGGTCAAGGTGATGGTGCCGTCCTCGACGTAGGGGAGGAGGGCGTCCTGCTGCCCCTTGTTGAAGCGGTGGATCTCGTCCACGAACAGCACCGTGCGGCGCCCGTTGAGCGTGAGCCGTTCCTGGGCCTCGGCGATGGCTGCCCGCACCTCGGCCACGCCCGCGGCGACCGCCGAGATGGGCGTGAAGTCGGCTCCGACGGCTTCGGCGAGGATCCGGGCGAGCGTCGTCTTGCCCGTCCCGGGAGGGCCCCACAGGATGATCGACGGGTGGTGGCCTCGCGCAACTGAGCGGCGCAGTGGCCCACGCTCACCCACGAGGTGCGCCTGCCCGACGAACTCCTCGAGCGAGCGCGGGCGCATCCGGGCAGCGAGCGGCTGCCGCTCGGGCGGCGGCCGGAACAGGGGTTCGGGACGGGCGCCGGGAGTGCGCCGGGTGGGCATGCGCCGATGGTAGCCCCGCGGGCCTCAGGCGATCGTGATCACCTCGGCGACGTCGATGAGCACCCACAGCGCGGCCAGGATCGCGAACAGGATCAGCGCGATCCGGACGATCTCCTTCACGTCCCGGGCGACGTAGGCGTACTGGTCCTGGGCCTGGGTCGCCAGCGAGCCGCCGGGGCCGGCGTCCCGGCCGACCGCCGTCCGCTCGCGGGTCCGCTGGCGGGCCCGCTCGGCCGCGCGTTCCTCGGCGAGGAGCTGGGCCTCGATCTCGGCGGCGCGCGCAGCCTCGGCGGCGGTGAGGCCGGACGGGCGCGGCGCGGCGGGCGCGGCGGCTTGGCCGGCGGCAGGCCGCCGCTCGATCGGCCGGCGCTGGCCGGGGCGGGAGCTGCCGCGAACGCGCTTCGCCATGTCGGGGTCCGGGCCTCCTGGGTGGGTCCGCCGCGTGTGCGGCACCGTCGGCGGCAGAGGATACACCGGCCAGGCCCGACGGCCGCCGGCCGGCCGCCGGACGGCCGCCCGGGGCCGCGCCCCCGGCCTCACCGCGCGTCGCCACTCGCCGGGTCCGCCCGGTGAGTGGCGGGAGGGGGCCGGCTGCTAGACTCGGGCCGCCCGCCCCGGAGGACCTCGTGGACGATCTCAACGCGCTCGTGAACCCGTCGATCGGCGCCATCGCCGTGGCGCTCGCGATCGCGTGCGCGGTGCTCATCGTCCTCGTCCTGGTGCTCCTTCGCCGCACGTCCCGGCTGGACCGGCGGCTGCGCGGCGTGACGCGGGGCGCCGAGGGCAAGAGCCTCGAGGCGATCCTCGACGCGCACCTCGACAAGGTGTACGCGGTCGCCCGCGACCTGGACGACCTCGCCGCGCGGGCCGCGGTCCTCGAGGCCACCCAGCGGCGGGCCCTCCAGCGGATCGGCCTCGTGCGCTACAACCCGTTCGAGGACACCGGCGGCAACCAGAGCTTCGCCCTCGCCGTCGTGGACGCGCACGGGGACGGCTTCGTGGTCAGCAGCCTGCACGCGCGGGCCGGGACTCGGGTCTACGGCAAGGCGATCGCCGGCGGCCGCGCCGAGTCCGCGCTCTCGGCGGAGGAGGCCGAGGCCCTGCGCCTGGCGCTCGCGTCCGGTCCGGCGGACGCCAGTCGCGCCGGCTGACCGCGGCGCAACGGCCGTGACACGCGAGCTGGCACGGACGCCGCGCATCGTCGTGGCATGCCCCCTCACCGCCGACCTCGCCTCCCCGTCCCGCCCGCCCGCCAAGCCGAGCCCGGTCGCCGTCGCGTGAAGCGCCGCGGCCCCCGCGCCGATCCGCCGCCGCTGGTCCAGATCCCGGTCTGGGGTCCCGTGGAGGCGCCGGTCGAGACCCCCG
>CAYJOH010000169.1:0-5896 GCA_964371685.1 uncultured Anaerolineaceae bacterium | reverse complement strand
CGCGCAGGATGTTCTCGAGCTCGATCGTCTGGGCCGTCGGCGGGATCGCGTCCGTGTCCAGCTCGGCGAGCTTCGCGTACTGGTCCAGGATGTGGTTGAGCTGGCCCTCGAGCCGGGCGAGCTCCTCCCCGGTCAGCCCGAGGCGGGCGAGATACGCGACGTGCTCGACGTCGGCACGGGTGAGCGAGGCCATGCCCCGATGATACGTGCCGCGGCGGTCCGGCCGGCAGGGCGGCGGCGCGACGGTCCTCTGCGCCGTGGTCAGCCGTGCGGGTGGAGCGTGCCGGCGTCGGCCTTGAACTGGGCGGCGGCCTCCTCCTCGGGCAGCGGGGCCACCGGCCCGCCCACGCCAGCGGCTCCGTGCGCCGCACCCAGGAACCGGGCCAGGAACAGGCGGGTCCGCTCCTCCCGTGGCTGGTCGATCACCTGCTCGGGCGGACCGATCTCGAGGAAGATCCCTTCGTCCATGTAGTAGACGCGGTCGGCCGCCTCCTTCGCGAACTGCATCTCGTGGGTGACCACGATCATCGTCCGGCCCTCGTGGGCGAGACTCTCCATGACCTTGAGCACCTCGCCGACCAGCGACGGGTCGAGCGCGGAGGTGGGCTCGTCGAACAGCAGGACCTTGGGCTCCATCGTCAGCGCCCGGGCGATCGCCACCCGCTGGCGCTGGCCACCGGACAGCCGGTTGGGGTACTCGTCGCGCTTGTCGATCAGGCCCACCTTCTCGAGGTAGCCCTCGGCGATGTCCGTCGCCTCCTTGACCGGGATCCGCTTGACGTGGACCGGAGCCTCGATGAGGTTGCCGATCACCGAGCGGTGCGGGAACAGGTTGAACTCCTGGAACACCATCGACGCCCGGAGCCGCAGCTGGCGGACGCGCTCGGCGGCCGCCCGGTCGCGCCGCCGGAGCGGCGACGCGTCCACGACCACGTTGTCGATGTCCACGACGCCCGCGCTGGGCTCCTCGAGGAAGTTGAGGCAGCGCAGGAACGTGCTCTTGCCCGAGCCCGACCGGCCGAGGATCGTGATCGTCTCCTTCGGGTAGACGGTCATCGAGCAGCCACGCAGGACGTAGTTGGTGCCGAAGAACTTCTCGATCGCGGTCGCCCGCACGATCGGTTCGGCGCCGCCGGGGACGAGCGAGCCCGGGCGCTCCGCGGGGTGGATCTCGTGCGCGGGTCGCCCGGCCTTCGCAGACGGCGCGGTCACTGGATGGACCTGGCGCGATCGCCGACCGACATGCGGCCCTCCAGCTTGTTCTGCAGGACGGAGAACATGATCGTCATGATCCAGTACACGAGCGCCGCGACGAGCAGCGTCTGCATCGACTGGAAGGTCGGCCGGCCGGCCGCCTGGGCGCGCCACAGGAGCTCCTGGACGCCCACGGTGTAAGCGAGTGCCGAGTCCTTGAGCATCGCGATGAAGTCGTTGCCGATCGCCGGGATGACGATCCGGAACGCCTGCGGCAGGACGACCCGGATGAACGCCGTCCGGCCGTCCATGCCCAGCGAATGGGCGGCCTCGACCTGGCCGTGGGGAACCGCCTGGATGCCGGCCCGGAAGATCTCGGTCATGTACGCGCCGTAGTTCATCCCCAGCGCGAGGACGGCGGTGGGCAGCGGGTCCAGCACGATGCCGGCCTGGGGCAGCGCCAGGAACAGGAACAGGATCTGCAGGATGAGCGGCGTGCCACGGAAGAACGACACGTAGAAGCTCGCGGCGCCGTTGACGAACGGATTCCGCGACAGGCGACCCAGGGCGCCGAGGGTGGCCAGCACGATGGCCAGCGCGATCGACACCGCCGAGATGAACAGGGTGACCGGGACACCGGCCAGGATGAACGGGGCCCAGCCGTTGATGAAGTCCGCATCGACGCGGACGGTGAGGGCGACGAACGCGACGAGGCCGGCCACGATGGCCAGCCACATGGCGATGAAGCGGACGCGCCACGAGCGGCTGCGCTGCTGCTCGACGCGCAGGATCTGATCACCGAGCTGCTGGTTCTCCGCTCGCGCGGCCAGCGAGGACCCGTACCCGAAACCCATGGGCGGCTCCCGGATGTGAGAGCGCCCGGGTCTCGCGACTCGGGCGCTCCGGAGGTTCAGGTCAGGACGGCTTGGTCGTGACGTCCTCGCCGAGCCACTTCTCGGACAGCGCCTTGAGGGTGCCGTCCGCGTGCATGTCGGCGACGATCTCGTTGAACACCTCGAGCAGCTCGCCCGTCGCCGGTCCGCTCTTGTCGAGCGCGAACGACACCGAGACGATGAACGTCGGCTGGTCGATCAACAGCTTGATCGGCTGGCCCTTGTCGATCGCGGACTCGAGGCCGTTCTTGTTGGCCACGATCGCGTCGAACTTGCGTCCGGCGGCGACGGCCTGGATGCACTCGTTGTCGGTCGGCAGGGCGGTGACCTGCGGATCGGTGGGCGGCGGGATCATCGCGGGATCGACGATCTCGAGCGTCTGGTTCAACCACTGCTCGTAGGTCGTGGACGCGCCGACGCAGAACGTCTTGCCGCCGTTGAGCTGGTCGAGCGACGTGAGCGTGGAGTCCTTCGACACGGCGATGCCGCCGCCGTCGAAGTAGTACGGGTCGGCGAAGTCGACGACCTTGGCGCGGGTCTCGGTCACGCTCATCGAGCCGATCGAGACGTCCCAGCGGCCGCCCCAGCTGCCGGCCGTGATCAGGTCCCAGCCGGGAGTCTCCCACTGGATCGCGATGCTGGTGCCGAGCTTCTCGTTGAGGCGCTTGACGGCCTCCTCGGCGACCGCGGTGTCGAAGCCCTCGTAGGTGCCGTCCGGCTTGACGGACGAGAACGGGGCGTAGTTCGGATCGGTCGAGATCCGGATCTTGCCCGCGGCGAGGATCTTGCCCAGCAGCGAGTCGGGGTTGACGGTCGCCGGCGGGGCCTCGGTCGCCTCGGACGAGGCCGGTGCCTGGGTGGGCTCGGCCGAGGCCGGTGCCTGCGTTGCCCCGCCGCTGCTGCACGCGGTGACGAGGATGGCAGTGGCGCCCAACAGGCTCAGGCGTGAACGCAGTGACATTCGCTCCTCCTTCGATCAGCGGACCCGGGCCATGTCACGGGACGCTGAACCGCGGCATTATGCCTCTATTGGCGGGCGTGCGGGGCAGGGCCGGATGGCCCGTCGTGGCGCGGGGCGCACCGCCGCACGCTCACCGGCCGCCTGCCGGGACCAGGCCCCCTCACGCGGGCCCAACCATCTGCCAGAACGCGGATGCGAGGCGGGTCTCCGCCGCGAGCCGGATGACGTCGGTGATCGCCTCGATCGCCGAGTCGCCGTGCGCCTCGATCTCGCGCGACATCCCGTCGACCAGGCAGGCGACGCGGATCGTCACCGGCCCCTCGCCCTCGATCTCGAGGTCCTCGATCAGGATCCCCGTCCCCAGGACCCGCTCGAGGTCCGTGGCCAGCCGCTCCGCGAGCCGCGCCTCGGCGTCGTTCATGGCGTCCCCTCCTCCTCGTCGCCCGGCTCCCCGGCGAGCAGTCGCCGGAACCCGTCGGCGTCGAGCACCGGGACCCCGAGCTCGGCGGCCTTCTGGAGCTTCGACCCGGCGCCCGGGCCCGCCACCACGTAGTCCGTCTTCTTCGACACCGAGCCCGCGGGCTTGCCGCCCGCGGCGCGGACGGCATCCTCGGCCTCTTCGCGGCTGAAGCCCTCGATCGTGCCGGTGACCACGACCGTCCTGCCCGCCAGCCTCCCCTCGGCCGCCCCGGCGGCGGCCTCGCGCACGACCGGGCGCTCGGGCACCACGCCCGCGTCCACGAGCTCGCGCAGGACATCGCGGGTCGCGGGGTCCGCGAACCAGCCGTGGACCGCGTCGGACACGGACGGGCCGATGCCGCTCACCTCCTGGAGCGCCTCGGGCTCCTCGTCCGCGATCCGCCGCAGCTCCGTCTCCACGGCGGCGAACCAGGGGTCGCGGCCCACGCCCGTGGAGGGCTCCTGCGCGGCCGGCGGGTACGCGTCGGGGCGGACGCGCGTGGCGAGCCAGCGGGCGAGGTCGACGGCCGTGGACTCCCCCACCTGCGGGATGCCCAGGCTGTTGAGCACCTTGGCCAGCGGCCGGCCCGTGCGCGCCCGCTGGATCGCCGCGTGGAGGTTCTCGGCGCTCTTGCGGGCGAAGCGCTCGAGGCCCTCGAGGTCCTCCACGGCCAGGGCGAAGAAGTCGGCCCGGCGGTGGACCATGCCCCGCTCCAGGAGCTGCGACAGGACCGCCCAGCCGGCGCCCTCGATGTCCATCCCGCCGCGCCCGACGAAGTGGCCGTAGGCCTGGGCGAGCCGCGCCGGGCAGGCCGGGTTCGGGCAGTAGTGGCGGACGGCGCCCTCGTCGCGGACGACCGGCGTGCCGCACACCGGGCAGGCCTCGGGCATCTGGAACTCGCGGGCGTCGGCGGGGCGCCGCTCGAGGATGGGCCGGACGACCTCGGGGATCACGTCGCCGGCCTTCTGGAGCACGACCGTGTCGCCGATCCGGATGTCCTTGCGCCGGACCTCGTCGAGGTTGTGGAGCGTGGCCCGGGCCACCGTGGAGCCCGCCACCTTCGCCGGCCGCAGGTGCGCGACGGGCGTGAGCGTCCCCGTCCGGCCCACGTACGGGACGATGTCCTCGACCAGGGTCTCGGTCTGCTCGGGCGGGAACTTGTAGGCGATCGCCCAGCGTGGTGCTCGGCTGACCATGCCCAGCCGTGCCTGCGCCTCGAAGCGGTCCACCTTGACGACGACGCCGTCGGTCTCGTACGGGAGGCGGTGGCGGTCGTCGCGCCAGCGCTCGGTGAACGCGATCACGCCCTCGATGTCGAGGCCGGCCTCGCGTTCCGGGTTGACCGGGAAGCCCAGCGCCTCGAGGCGGCCGAGGGCGGCGGACTGGCTGTCGACCGTCGGCTGGTCCTCGACCAGCTGGTACAGCCACGTCGAGAGCAGCCGGCTCGCGGTGACCGCCGGGTCCTTCTGGCGCAGCGACCCGGCGCCGCTGTTGCGCGGGTTCGCGTACTGCGGGAGGCCCGCCTCCTCGCGCTCGGCGTTGATGCGGGCGAACTCGGCCTTGGGCATGAACACCTCGCCCCGGGCCTCGAGCGTGGCGGGCTCCGGGAGGCGCTGCGGGATGGCCTTGATCGTGCGCAGGTTCTGGGTCACGTCCTCGCCGGTGGTGCCGTCGCCGCGCGTCGCGCCCACCGTGAGCCGGCCCCGCTCGTAGTGGAGCGAGACGGCGAGGCCGTCGATCTTGAGCTCCGCGACGTAGGTCAGTCCGTCCGCGGATTCTGGCGCCGCCGCCAGCCCGAGGCCGCGGCGGACCCGGGTGTCGAACGCCCGCAGCTCGTCGTGGCTGAACGCGTTCGACAGCGACAGCATCGGGCGACGGTGGCGGACCTCGGAGAAGAGGGCGCCGGTCGGGGTGCCGCCGACGCGCTGGGTGGGCGAATCCGGCGTGACCAGGGCGGGGTATGCCGCCTCGAGCGCGACCAGCCGGCGGAAGAGCTGGTCGTACTCGGCGTCCGAGATCTCCGGCGCGTCCTCCTCGTGGTACAGGCGGTTCGCGCGGAGGACCTGCTCCACCAGTTCGGCGTGGCGGGCCTCGGCCGAGGCCTCGTCGAGCGAGGCGGCCTCCTCGACCAGCGCGGGATCGACGGGGAGCGGCTCGGTCATCGCCCCGAGGATACCCGCGTCACGTGGTCCCGCCGCACGTCCGCCGGCCCGGCGGCGCCGACGAGCGCCAGGGCACGGGTCGTCTCCTCGCGGAGGATGGCCAGCGCCTTCGCGACGCCCGCCTCGCCCGCGGAGGCGAGCGCGTACAGCAGCGGCCGGGCCGTGAACACCGACCGCGCGCCCAGCGCGAGGGCCGTCACGACGTCCGTGCCGCGCCGCACGCCGC
>CAYJOH010000168.1:1342-5904 GCA_964371685.1 uncultured Anaerolineaceae bacterium | reverse complement strand
GGGCTCGCCCGTCCGCGCGACGCGCCACGGGACGGTGCGGCGCCACGGGTCGCCTCGGTCGCCGTCGTCGGGCGCGAGCGAGCGGGCGGCGGCGGCCGCCGCGACGACCTCCGCCGGGACGTCGGCCAGGCGGTCCGCCACCCGGTGCTCCTCGAGGAACCCCGTGTGGAGGTCACCGGCCGCGAACGCCGGTTCGTCGAGGACGGCGGCCAGGAGGTCGACGTTCGTGGCCACGCCCTCGATCCGCGTCGCGTCCAGGGCCTCGCGGAGCCGTTCCAGCGACGCGGAACGATCGCGCGCGTGGGCGATCACCTTGGCGACCAGCGAGTCGTAGAACGGCGAGATCGTGGAGCCGCGCGCGATCCCGGTATCCACCCGGACGCCGGCCGGGACGTCGAACGTCGTCACCACCCCGGTCGAGGGCAGGAACCCGGCGGTCGGGTCCTCGGCCACGATCCGCAGCTCCATCGCGTGCCCGTCAAGGCGCACGTCCGCCTGCCCGAACCCGAGCGGCTCGCCCGCCGCCACCCGCAGCTGGAGCTCCACGAGGTCGAGGCCGGTCACCGCCTCGGTCACCGGGTGCTCCACCTGGAGCCGGGCGTTGACCTCGAGGAAGTAGAACGCCCCGGCCCCGTCCAGCAGGAACTCCACGGTGCCGGCGTTCCGGTAGCCGGCCGCGCGGGCCAGGCGCAGGGCCGCCTCCCCCATCGCCGCGCGCAGGTCGGGCGTTACGCCGGAGGAGGGCGACTCCTCGACCAGCTTCTGGTGCCGGCGCTGGATGCTGCACTCCCGCTCACCGAGGTGGACCAGCGTGCCGTGCGCGTCGCCCAGGACCTGGACCTCCACGTGCCGAGGCCGCTCCAGGTACCGCTCCAGGAGCAGCCGGTCGTCGCCGAACGCCGCCAGCGCCTCGCGGCGCGCGGCCGCCAGCGCCTCGGGGAGCTCGGCCGCGGCATGCACCAGCCGCATTCCCCGCCCGCCGCCGCCCGCGCTCGCCTTGACCAGCAGCGGAAACCCGATCCCGTCGGCCCGCGCGGCCAGCTCGTCGTCTGCTGCCATGTCAGCGTGGTAACCGGGTAGCACGGGAACACGGTTTGCCTCCGCGAGCGCCTTCGCCCGCGCCTTGTCGCCCAGCGCCCGCATCGCCGCCGGCGGCGGCCCGATCCAGGCGAGGCCCGCGCCTTCGACCGCCTCGGCGACGTCCGCGTTCTCGGCCAGGAACCCGTAGCCCGGGTGGATCGCCTCGGCGCCCACCGTCCGCGCCAGCTCGAGGATCGCGGACGCCCGCAGGTAGCTGTCCGCCGCCGGCCCGGCCCCGATCCGGTGCGCCTCGTCGGCGGCGTGCACGTGCGGGGCATCCCAGTCCGCGTCGGAGTGGATCGCGATCGTCCGGATCCCGAGGCGGCGACAGGTCCGCATCACGCGGACCGCGATCTCCCCCCGGTTGGCGACCAGGACCGACCGGAACACCCGCCCGGCGCCGCTACATCCGGAACACGCCGAACGGCGTGTCCGGGATCGGGGCGTTGAGCGCGGCCGAGAGCCCGAGGCCGAGCACCATCCGGGTGTCCACGGGGTCGATGATCCCGTCGTCCCACAGCCGCGCCGTGGAGTAGTAGGGAGAGCCCTCGCGCTCGTACGAGGCCAGCGTCGGCGCCGTGAACGCCTCGCGCTCCTCGTGGGTGAGGTCCCGGCCCTCGCGGGCCAGCGCGTCGAGCCGGACCTGGAGCAGCACGGACGCCGCCTGCGTGCCGCCCATCACGCTGATCCGGGCGTTCGGCCACATCCACAGCTGGCGCGGCGAGAACGCCCGCCCGCACATGCCGTAGTTGCCGGCGCCGAACGAGCCGCCGACGATCACCGTGAACTTGGGCACCCGGGCATTGGCGACCGCCATCACCATCTTCGCGCCGTCGCGCGCCAGGCCCCGGTTCTCGTACTCGCGCCCGACCATGAACCCGGTGATGTTCTGGAGGAACACGAGCGGGATCCGGCGCTTCGTGCACAGCTCGATGAAGTGGGCGCCCTTGAGCGACGACTCGGAGAACAGGATCCCGTTGTTGGCGATGATGCCCACGGGGTGGCCCATGATCCGCGCGAACCCGGTGACGAGGGTCGTGCCGTAGCGGGCCTTGAACTCGTCCAGCTCGGACCCGTCCACGATCCGCGCGATGACGTCGCGGACGTCGAACGAGCGGCGCAGGTCCGCGGGCACGACCCCGTACAGGCCGGCCGGGTCGTACACCGGCTCGCGTGACGGGAGCACCTCCCACGGCGGATCCTTCCGCGCCGCCGGCACGTTGGCCAGGATGCGGCGGGCAATCGCGAGCGCGTGCTCGTCGTCGTCGGCGAAGTGGTCGGCCACGCCGGACACCCGGGTGTGGACGTCCGCCCCGCCCAGGTCCTCGGCGGTGACCACCTCGCCGGTTGCCGCCTTCACCAGAGGCGGCCCGCCGATGAAGATCGTGCCCGTCCCGCGCACGATCACGGTCTCGTCGCTCATCGCCGGCACGTACGCCCCGCCCGCGGTGGACGACCCCATCACGACGGCGACCTGCGCGATCCCGGCCGCGGACAGGTTCGCCTGGTTGTAGAAGATCCGGCCGAAGTGATCGCGGTCCGGGAACACCTCGGCCTGGAGCGGCAGGAACGCGCCGCCGCTGTCCACGAGGTACACGCACGGCAGCCGGTTCTCGGCGGCGATCTCCTGCAGCCGCAGGTGCTTCTTCACCGTCATCGGGAAGTAGGTACCGCCCTTCACCGTCGCGTCATTGGCGACGATCGCCACCTCGCGCCCGCCGACGACCCCGATCCCGGTCACGATCCCCGCCGACGGCGCGTCGCCGTCGTACATGTCCCAGGCCGCGAGGGGCGACAGCTCGAGGAACGGGGAGGCGGGGTCGACCAGGCGGTCGATGCGCTCGCGCGCCAGCAGCTTGCCGCGCTCCCGGTGCCGGCGGACCGACTCGTCGCCACCGCCCCGCCGGACGACCTCCAGCCGCTCGCGGAGCTCGCGGACGAGGGCGAGGTTCGCCTCCCGGTTCGCCTCGGTGTCGGGGCCGGGAGCGCCCTCGGGGATGACCGGCACCTCAGCGACCCTCGAACCGCGGCCGGCGCTTCGCCGCGAAGGCCTCGAAGCCCTCGCGGCGGTCGCGCGAGGTCAGGACGACCTCGTACAGCTCGTTCTCGGCGGCCAGGCCCTCGGCCAGCGCGCGGTGGGCGCCCCGGATCGCCGCCTTGGCCTGGCGGATCCCCAGCGGCGCGCCCTCGGCGATCGTGTCCGCCAGCATGACCGCCGCCTCCCGCGCCCGGCCGGCGGGCACGACGCGCGCCACGACACCCCAGGCCTCCGCCTCGTCGGCCGTCAGCCGGCGCCCGGCGAGGATCACGTCCCGCGCTCGCGCCGGTCCCACCAGCCAGGTCAGCGTGTGCGTCGATCCGCCACCCGGGAAGATCCCCACCTTCACCTCGGGCAGGCCGAACACCGCCGCCTCCGAGGCCACGATCAGGTCGCAGGCGAGGGCCAGCTCGAACCCCCCGCCCAGCGCGAAGCCCTCGACCGCGGCGATCGTCACGACCGGCAGCTCGTGCACGTGGCGCACCAGGTCCACGATCCGGCGGCGCTGCGCCCGGAGGTCGTCGTCCGAGAAGCTGGCCCGCTCCTTGAGGTCCATCCCCGTGCAGAACGCGCGTCCGCCGGCTCCCGCCAGGACGACGCCGCGGACGGCCGGGTCCGCCTCGACCTCGCCCAGCGCCGCGTGGAGGGCCGCCAGCAGCGCGTTGTCGATCGCGTTGTGGACCTCCGGCCGGTGGAGCGTCAGGACCGCGATCTCGCCCTGCGCGCCCGCGCGCTCGACGAGGAGAGGACCGGCGGCACCCATCGCCGCGACCCTACCCCATCCGTGGCCGCCGGTCCACGCGCCGTCGGGCGCGGCGCCGCCTCAGAGCGGCTCGAAGCGCGCCTGGAAGAACCGCAGGTACCTGGGCTCGTAGACCATCCGCAGGCCGCGCGCCGACGTCCGGGCGTCGTAGCAGGCCTTCACGGATTCGGCGACGACGTCCATGTGCGCCTGCGTGTACACGCGCCGCGGGATCGTGAGCCGGGTCAGCTCCAGCTTCGGCCGGTGGTGGTCGCCGGTCTCCGGGTCGCGGCCGGCGGACGCGATCCCCCGCTCCATCGACCGGATGCCGGAGTCGAGGTACAGCTCCGCCGCCAGCGTCTGGGCCGGGAACAGGTCCTGCGCCAGGTGCGGGTAGAACCGCCGCGCGTCGAGGAAGATCGCGTGGCCGCCGATGGGCTGGACGATCGGGATGTCCCACTCGGTCAGGAGCTCGCCGAGGTACCGGACCTGCCCCACCCGGGAGCGGACGTGCTCGTCCTGCACCGACTCCTCGATGCCGATCGCGAGCGCCTCCATGTCGCGCCCGGCCATGCCGCCGTAGGTGTGCAGCCCCTCGTACACCACGACGAGGTTGCGCAGCTCCTCGAACACCGCCTGGTCGTTGACGGCCAGCCAGCCGCCGATGTTGACGAGGTTGTCCTTCTTCGCGCTCATCCACGC
>CAYJOH010000168.1:0-1332 GCA_964371685.1 uncultured Anaerolineaceae bacterium | reverse complement strand
GCACGTAGGCGCCGCGCACCAGGCCGACGCCGTGGTGGTGGCTGATGGCGGCACGGTGGGCCAGCGCCGCCCGCATGATGGCCTCGATCGACGCCCGGTAATAGGCGTCCTTGGCGGCCGGTTCGTCTCCGACCTGCCCGGCAAACGTGAAGTAGAGACAGGCTCCGTCGGTGTAGGAGCAGAACTCGAGCAGGATCTGGGCGATGGGCAGGTCGGCATAGCCCGGCTCGCGCTCCTGGATGAACAGCGCGTTCTCGACCATCCGCGTGGCGTCGAGCAGCAGCCGGATCCCGTGGCGGTCGCACAGGGCGCGCAGGCCGCGGACGTTGGCCATCGACACCGGCTGGCCGCCGGCCATGTTCACGGTCCCGGCGAGGGAGATGTACGGGATCCGCTCGGCGCCCACGTCCGCGATCAGCGCCGCGACCTTGGCGAGGTCCACGTTGCCCTTGAACGGGTGCGGGTCCTGCGGGTCGTGTGCCTCGTCCACGATCACGTCGTGGAAGGTGGCCCCGGCCAGCTCCTGGTGGAGCCGGGTGGTCGTGAAGTACATGTTGCCGGGCACGTGGTCGCCGGGCTTGATCAGCGTCTGGCTGATCAGGTGCTCGGCGCCCCGGCCCTGGTGGGTGGGCACGACGTGGCGATAGCCGTAATGGCGCCGGACGGCGTCCTCGAGGTGGTAGTAGTTGCGGCTGCCGGCGTAGGCCTCGTCGCCGAGCATCATGCCGGCCCACTGGCGGTCGCTCATCGCCGAGGTGCCGGAGTCGGTCAGCAGGTCGATGTACACGTCGTCCGAGCGGAGGAGGAACGTGTTGTAGCCGGCCTCGGCGAGCGCCCGGGCGCGCTCGTCGCGGGTCGTCATGCGCAGGGGCTCGACCATCTTGATCTTCCACGGCTCCGCCCAGCTGCGGCGGCCGCGCTGCTGCCCCATGGTGTGGAGCGACATGCCGGTCATTGGGTCTCCTCCCGGGCGTCGAGGGCGCGGTGGGGCGCGTCGGACGTGCGGCTACGCTAGCGCGCGATGGCCTCCGCGATCCGGTCCGTTGGGCCCGCCGAACCCTTGCCGAAGGTCCCGCAGGGGCCGCTCGCCAGCGGTGGTAGGCGGGCCGGCCAGGTCGGCGGGGTCGGCCGGTCGCCTCCGTGCGCAGGCCGGTCGCCTCCGTGCGCAGGCCGGTCGCTGGGCGCAGGCCGGTCGCGTCCGTGCGCAGGCCGGCCTCCGTGCGCAGGCCGGTCGCTGGGCGGTTCTACCAGCCCACGATGGGCCGGATCAGCCGCCCAGCGGTTGAGCTGGCCCATGGCCGAGGTCGCCGCGCTCGAACCCGCCGCCCAGCG
>CAYJOH010000167.1:0-5951 GCA_964371685.1 uncultured Anaerolineaceae bacterium | reverse complement strand
GTCAGCGCGGTCCGCGTGGGACGGCGCGTGGAGCTCACCGTGGCGGCGGCGACCGAGGCCGACGCCCGGGCCGTCGTGGAGCGCCTGGCCGCCGAGCTGCTGTCCAACCCGCTGATCGAGGCCTACGCGGTCGAGTCCCTGGGCGAGGCCGAGCCGGCGGGGGTGGCCGGGTGACCGTCCGCGTCGGCGTCGTCGTGTTCCCGGGCTCGAACCGGGACATCGACGCCGTCAACAGCCTCGCGATCGCCGGCGCCGAGCCGGTGGTCCTGTGGCACGAGTCAACGGACCTCGCCGGCGTGGCCGGGATCGTGATCCCGGGCGGCTTCGCGTACGGGGATTACCTGCGCGCGGGCGTCATCGCGCGGTTCTCGCCGGTGATGGGCGCGGTCGCCGCGTTCGCGGCTCGGGGCGGGCCGGTGCTGGGCATCTGCAACGGGTTCCAGGTGCTCGCGGAGGCGGGCCTCGTGCCGGGGGCGCTGCTGCGCAACCGCGGGCTGCGGTTCGTGTCCCGCGAGGTCACCATCCTGCCCGAGCATCTCGACACGCCGTTCACCAGGGAGCTCGGCGAGCGGCGGCCGCTGCGGGTGCCGGTGGCCCACGGCGAGGGCTGCTACTACGCGGACGACGCGACGCTCGACGCCCTCGAGGCCGGCGGCCGGGTCCTGTGGCGGTACGCGAACGAGGACGGGTCCGTGGCGGGCCCCGCCGACCCGGGCAATCCCAACGGATCGCTGCGCGGGATCGCGGGCGTGCGCAACGCCGCCGGCAACGTGGCCGGGCTGATGCCCCACCCGGAGACCGCGTCCGAGGCGGTGCTCGGCTCCGACGACGGCCTGGGGATCATGCGCTCGCTGGTCGTGAGCGCGGCCGAGTGGGCGAGCACGGGCTCGATCACGGGGGTCGAGCGACCGGTCTCCGCCGCGGGTGCCGGCCGATGACCGCGCCGACCGCCGCCGACGGGACCGCCGCCGCCTCCGTGCCGCTCCACCGCGCGCTGGGCCTCGAGGACGTGGAGCTGGATGCGATCCGCGACAAGCTCGGACGGGAGCCCAACGACCTCGAGCTCGCCATGTTCAGCGTGATGTGGAGCGAGCACTGCTCGTACAAGAGCTCCCGGCCGCTCCTGCGGACGCTGCCGACGAAGGGCGAGGACGTCGTCGCGAGCGTGGGCGAGCAGGCGGGCGTGATCTCGATCGGCGACGGGCTCGCGGTCGCGTTCAAGATCGAGAGCCACAATCACCCCTCCGCCGTGGAGCCGTACCAGGGCGCCGCGACCGGCGTGGGCGGGATCCTGCGCGACGTGTTCGCGATGGGCGCCCGTCCGATCGCGGTCCTCGACGCGCTGCGCTTCGGCGACCCCGCCGACGCGCGGACCCGGCACCTCGTGGACGGCGTGGTCCGGGGCGTCGGCGGCTACGGCAACTGCATCGGCGTGCCCACCGTCGGCGGCGAGCTCGTGTTCGACCCCTCCTACCAGGGCAACCCGCTGGTCAACGTGATGGCCATCGGGCTGCTCGAGGACGGGATGCTGATGCGGGCGTCCGCGGACGGCCCGGGCAACCTCGTCGTGCTCTACGGCTCGGCGACCGGGCGCGACGGGATCGGCGGGGCGTCGGTGTTGGCGAGCGCGACGTTCGGGGACAGCGATCCCTCGAAACGGCCCTCGGTCCAGGTCGGCGACCCGTTCGCGGAGAAGCTGCTGATCGAGGCGACGCTGGAGCTGATCGCGAACGGGCTCGTGGTGGGCGTCCAGGATCTCGGCGCGGCGGGCATCACCTGCGCCACCTGCGAGACCGCGGACCGCGCCGGCACCGGGATGCTGGTGGACCTCGACGCGATCCCGCGCCGGGAGCCCGGCCTCGAGCCGTTCGAGGTCATGATCTCCGAGTCCCAGGAGCGGATGGTCGCGATCGTCGAGCCGCAGCGCTGGGCGGCCGTGCGCACCGTGTGCGAGCGCTGGGACCTGCCGGTGGCGGTCATCGGCCGGGTCACCGTGGAGCCAGACATCGTCGTGCTCACCGGACCCGACGGCGCGGGTGCGCTGGACGAGGACGGGCGCCCCGTGCCCGGCGCCCGAGAGCTCGCCCGCGTGCCGGCCCGCGCGCTCGCGTCCGAGGCCATCGTGTTCGAGCGCGAGTCGCGCCCGCCGGCCCGCCGGCGGCCCGCCCCGGCCCCGGGGGCCCCGGCCGCGCCCGGGGGCGCGCTCCCGGGCCGGGGGGTGGGCCCGGGCGCCGTGCTGCGGGCGCGGCTCGGCTCGGCCCACCGCTCGGGGGGCCGGGCGGTGTTCGAGCAGTACGACAGCCATGTCCAGGCGAACACGGTCGCCGGGCCGGGCCGGGGCGCCGCCGTGCTCCGGATCAAGGGCACGACCAAGGCGCTGGTCGCGACGACGGACGCCAACGCGCCGGTCGGCGCGCTCGACCCGTGGCTGGGCGCGGCGATGTCCGTGGCCGAGGCGGCCCGCAACGTGTCGATCACGGGCGCCCGGCCGCTGGGCGTCACCAACTGCCTCAACTTCGGCGACCCCACCCGTCCCGAGGCGTTCTGGCAGCTGGCGGAGGCGGTGCGCGGCCTGGCGGACGCGTGCGTCGCGCTGGGCCTGCCGGTCACCGGCGGCAACGTGTCGCTGTACAACGAGTCGCCGTCGGGCGCGATCTCGCCCACGCCGGAGATCGGCATCGTGGGGCTGCTCGAGGACGTGGCCGGCCGCGTGGGCCCGGCGTTCCGCGCGGACGGCAACGCCGTCGTGCTCGTGGGCCAGACCGGCCCGGGGCTCGCGGGCAGCGCGTACGCGCGCCTCGCCGGGGCCGCCGCCGAGGACGGGCCGCCGTCGCTGGACCTCGATCGCGAGCGCGGCCTCCAGGCGTTCATCCGCGAGGCGATCGCCCGCGGGCTGGTCGAGAGCTGCCAGGATGTCTCGGGCGGCGGCCTCGCGGTGGCGATCGCGGAGATGGCGGCCTGGGGCGACCGCGGCGCGACGCTGCGGGTGGGGGTGGGCGACTCGCCGGCCGTGGCGCTGTTCGGGGAGAGCCCCTCGCGCCTGGTCGTGGAGGCCGTGCCGCGGCACGTGCCGGCGCTCGTGCTGCTCGCTCGTCACCACGGGCTGCCGGCTGAGGGGCTGGGCACCACCGGCGGCGAGCGGCTGGTCATCGAGCTCGCCGGCGAGGGGGCCACCGGCGCGGCCGAGGAGCGCGGCAGCCGGATCGCGGACGCGGTGGAGGTGAGGCTGGCGGACATCCGTCATGCCTGGGAGCACGGGCTGCCGCGGGCGCTGGGCTGGGAGAGCCTGGAGCGCGGCGAGGGCGGCGCCGCGGAGGCCGACCATGCCGCCGAGGCGGCCCTGCCCGGGTCCGAGGTGGCCGGCTGATGTGTGGCGTCGTGGGGGTCGTCCTGCCCAACCGCGGGCACGAGGCCGCGGCCGTCGCCGCGACCGCGCTGTTCGCGCTCCAGCACCGCGGCCAGGAGTCGGCCGGGGTCGGGGTCTCCGACGGCAGCCACCTGATGATCTACAAGGACCTGGGCATGGTCGGCACCGTGCTCGACGAACGGCGGATCCCGTCGCTCTCGGGCGACCTCGCCGTCGCCCACTGCCGCTACTCGACGACCGGCTCCACGGTCTGGGAGAACGCCCAGCCGACGCTGCGCCTGGGCCCGCGGCGCGCGCTCGCGATCGGGCACAACGGGAACCTCGTCAACACCCGGGAGCTGCTCGAGCAGCTGGAGGGCGGGCGCGGCCGCCTCCCCGCCAGCACGGACACTGAGCTGCTGACGGCGCTGCTCGCCGACGAGCCGGCCGCGGACACGGTCGACGCGCTGCGGCGGGTGCTGCCCCGGGTGCGCGGCGCGTTCAGCCTCGTCATCCTCGACGAGCGGCGGGTCATCGGGGTCCGCGACCCGCACGGGTTCCGGCCGCTGGTGCTGGGCCGCCTGCCCGCGCCCGACGGCGTGGACGGCACGCCAGGGTTGTGGGGCGACGACGCCGCGGGCTGGATCCTGGCCTCCGAGACGGCCGCCCTCGACATCGTGGGGGCGACCTTCATCCGGGACGTCGAGCCGGGCGAGATCGTCGTGCTCGAGCCGGGTCGCGAGCCGGTCTCGGTCCGGTACGCGGCGGCCACCCCCGCGCTGTGCGTGTTCGAGCTCATCTACTTCGCCCGCCCGGACTCGTACATGGAGGGGCGCAGCCTGTACGAGGCGCGGCGCCGGATGGGGATGCAGCTCGCCGGCGAGCACCCGGTGGAGGCGGACCTCGTGATGCCCGTGCCGGACACCGGGGCGCCGGCCGCCGCCGGCTTTGCCGAGGGGTCGGGGATCCCGTACCGCGAGGGCCTGGTCCGCAACCGCTACAGCGGCCGCACGTTCATCCAGCCCTCCCAGGCGATGCGCCAGCGGGGCGTCAACGTGAAGCTCAACCCGCTGCGCGAGACCGTCCGCGACCGGCGGCTGATCGTCGTCGACGACTCGATCGTGCGCGGCACCACGACCAAGCAGATCGTGGGCCTGCTGCGCCGCGCCGGCGCCCGCGAGGTGCACCTGCGGATCAGCGCCCCGCCGATCTACCACCCCTGCTTCTACGGGATCGACACCGCCATCGAGACCGAGCTGATCGCCGCCAGCCACTCGGTCGAAGAGATCCGGGCGTTCGTGGGCGCCGATTCGCTCGGCTACCTGTCCGTGGCCGGCGTGCTCGCGGCGCTCGACCTGCCCTACGACCGGTTCTGCTTCGCCTGCTTCGATGGCAACTACCCGGAGCCCGTCCCGTACGACGTCGGCAGCCGCAAGTTCATCCTCGAGAACGCGGCCGGGAGCCTCCGCGGATGACCGACGGGCGAGCGGCCTACGCGCGCGCCGGGGTGGACGTCGCGGCCGGCGAGCGCGCGGTGGAGCTGATGCGCGCCTCGGTGGCGTCCACGCGGCGGCCGGAGGTGCTGGGCGGCCTCGGCGGGTTCGGGTCCGCAATCACGATCCCGTCGGGCGTCCGCGAGCCCGTGATCGTCTCGTCCACGGACGGCGTGGGCACCAAGACGGCCATCGCCGCGGCGCTCGGGCGGTTCGACACGATCGGCGTGGACCTGGTCGCGATGTGCGCCGACGACGTGGTATGTGCCGGCGCGGAGCCGGTCGCCTTCCTCGACTACGTCGCGGTCGGGCGCCTCGACCCGGTGCACGTGGCGGAGCTCGTCGAGGGCGTGGCCGAGGGCTGCCGGCAGGCGGGCTGCGCCCTCGTGGGCGGCGAGACCGCGGAGCACCCCGGGCTGATGGAAGAGGACGAGTTCGACCTCGCCGGCTTCTGCATCGGCATCGTGGAGCGGGCGCGGCTGCTGGACGGGTCGGCGGCCCGGGCGGGCGACGCGATCGTGGGCCTCGCGGCGAGCGGCCTCCACGCGAACGGCTTCTCGCTGGTGCGGGCGCTGGTCGCGGAGCGCAACCTGGACCTCCGCGGCCCGTACCAGGCGCTGCTCCGCACGGTGCTCGGCGACGCGGCGACCGACGCCCTGATGCGCGCCGAGCCGCACCACGAGCTGGCGACCCTGGGCGAGGTCCTGCTCACGCCGACCCGGGTCTACGCGCGCGCCGTGCTCGCGATTCGCGAGGCGCTGGCGGCGGAGGGTCATGACCTCCGGGGCATCGCACACGTCACCGGCGGCGGGCTGCCGGGCAACGTGCCGCGCGCCCTGCCGGAGGCCCTCGGGGCGCGCCTCGATCCCGCCGCCTGGCCGATGCCCTGGGCGATGCGGCTGCTGGGCGCGCTCGGCGGGTTCGAGGACGACGAGCTGCGGGCGACGTACAACGGCGGCCTGGGCATGGTCCTCGTCGTGCCGGCGGCGGCCGCGGCGCGGACCGTCGTGCTGGCGGCCGGGCAAGGGATCGAGGCGTGGGTCGTGGGCGAGGTCGTCGAGGCGGCGGCGCGGGGCGGCGTGCGCTACGTGGAGGAGGCAGCGGCGTGAGCG
>CAYJOH010000166.1:0-5966 GCA_964371685.1 uncultured Anaerolineaceae bacterium | reverse complement strand
GCGCGGAGAGGCCGACGAACGCCTCGAACGTGATCTCGTCGGTGGGAACGGGCTCCGTCTGGACGTGGTCGAACATCCAGAGGGAGTCGAACCCGAGTGCCTCGGCCCCGTGCGCGACCGCGACGGTGCGCGCCCAGGCACGGGCGGGGTCCCAGCCGTCGTACTCCCCCGTCCAGCCCTGGGGGACGATGATCCCGACCCGCATCGCGCCACCTCCTCGTCGCGGCCAGCGTAGCGCCGGGCGCCGGGCGTGGCGAGGCCTGCCCCGGACGTGGGGCGCCGGGTCAGGTCAGCACTTGACCGGCTTCGCCCTGGGGTGCGAGGCGCTGTACGTCGCCGACACGATCTTCACCCGCGAGGCGACGACGACCAGCTTCGGGTAGCTGAAGCTCGGCCCCTCGGACGTGTACAGCCAGAGGCGCTCGCTGGTGATCCCGAACGCGTTCTGGATCGACCTCACGTGGCGCCGCACCTGGGTGATCCTGTACACGACGGCCTTGCTGTCGCTCGTGTACACGTAGACCAGCTTGCCGATCATGGCGGCGCCGTTGTTGGTCTTCGATGCGCGGAGCAGGGGCAGGAACATGCCCCGCCGCGCGTGGGCGTAGATCATCGTCACGCCCGGCTCGCGCGGCTGGGACAGCTCGCGGACATACATCGCGACGTTGCACGGCGGGTAGCCGCCGGGACCCGGGATCACCGGCAGGTCGATCGAGTAGGCGGGGATCCGCACGCGTGTCGCACGGTAGAACGCGAGGGTGGCGCAGCGCACCGACGTGCCCGACACGAGCCGGATGGCGATCGAGCCCCGGCGGGCCACCGTCCACACGTCGTTCATCTGGCCCTGGGTCAGGTGGCGGTAGCCGTAGAACGCGCCGATCGCGTCCGTCGTCGCCGCCTGCGTCCGGGTCAGCACGGAGCCCAGGGAGGCGCACGAGCCGCCCCGGATCTCCACCGCGTATGCCGCCGTCGGCCGCAGCCCGCGCAGGTTGAGCAGCATCCGCGCGTCGCCGTCCAGGTACGCCCACAGGGTGGCCGCCCCGTTCGCACCGGAGGTGCCGATGCTCGCCCGCCAGGTGCGGCGGACCGTGTCGGCCGAGACGGGGGCCGCGGCGAGCCCGAGCAGGAGGACGGCGAGCAACAGCGCGAGAGCCCGGCGCATCGATGAGCACTCCCCGAGTCCTGGCCCGCCGAAGGTGGCGGCCGAGGGCGGCAGCATGCCCCTCAGGCATCCGCGTTGACCAGCGTTTCGAGCGCTTCGCGGTGCCCGGCGTCAACGAGTCCCAGGACGAACGTACCGGACCCACCCGGTCCGCCCCAGGGGCGGTGGGGGGGCCGGGCCCCGCCCGCCCGGGAGCGCGGGTCAGCGGCGCTCGAGGATCGGGCGCGCCTTCTCGGGGTCGTCCACGATGAACGCGAACGTCGCCCGATCCCCCCACCGGCCGATGAACAGGTGGCCGAGGACGTTCACGTTGGCGTCCGCGAGCGCGCGGGCGATCTTCGCCATGCCGCCCGGGCGGTCGTCCACCTCGGCCAGCAGGGACTCGCCCTCGAGGAACGTCCAGCCGCCGTCCTCGAGGACCTTGCGCGCGGTGTCGTCGTCCGCGGTGGTCATGATGAAGTGGCCGACGTCGCCCAGGCCGCCGCCGCCGATGGCCCGAAGGTCCACGCCGCGCGCGGCCATCTGCTCGGCGAGCAGGGCCATCTGGCCGGGCTTGTTGGTCACCTGGACGACGAACTGCTTCGGCATCGTGGCCTCCGGGCGGCGGGCTGGCCGCGGTGGGTCGGGATCGAGGCCCGATTCTCGCACGGCCGGGGCGTCTCCGGCGAGCCCCGTTGCGCTAGCCCCGGTCCTGCTCGGCCCGCCGGATCGCGACCGCCCGCCGGTAGGCGCCCAGGTACGCGGACGCGGGCCCCGTGTCCCAGGCGAAGTCGACGGCCATCCCGCGGTCCACCAGCGCGGCCCACGCACCGGCGTCCTCGCCTCGCAGCGCGGCCGCCCGCCTGACGGCCGCCACCAGCGCCGCCGGCGTCGCGCCATCGAACACGAACCCGGTCCCCTCGCCCGGCCGCTCGTCCACGTCGATCACGGAGTCCGCGAGACCGCCGGTCCGCCGCACGACGGGCGGCGTCCCGTAGCGCAGGGCGATCATCTGGCCCTGCCCGCAGGGCTCGAACCGCGACGGCATGAGGAACAGGTCGGCGCCCGCGTAGATCCGCCGGGCCATGTCACGGTCGAAGCGCTCGATGAGGGCGACCCGCCTCGGGTTCGCCGCCGCCAGCGCCCGGAACGGGTCGGCGAGCGACGCGTGGCCGCTGCCCTGGACCACGATCCGCACGCCCGCCGCGAGCAGGTCCCGGGCGCCGCCGGCGAGCAGGTCGAACCCCTTTTGCGGGTCCATCCGCCCGATCATGCCGGCCACGGCGCCGTCGTCGTCGGGATCGAAGCCCAGCCGGCCCAGCAGGTCGCGCCGGCAGGCCGCCTTGCCCTCGGGCGACTCGCGCGAGTACGGCGCCGCGATCGCCGCGTCCGTCGCCGGGTCCCACACCGCCGGGTCGATCCCGTTGAGGATGCCGGTGAACCGGGCGCCCTTCGCGCGCAGCGCGAGGTCGAGGCCCATGCCGAAGGTCGGCGTGACCGCCTCGCGCGCAAAGCCGGGCGAGACCGTGTTGACGATCTCGGACCGCTCGATCGCGGTGCGCAGGAGGTCGATGCCGGCCGGGTTGGTGCCGGCCAGCGGTTCGCCCGGCACCAGGCCCAGCTGCCCGAGCTGCGCCAGCGGTGTCCAGCCGTGGTACGCGAGGTTGTGGAGCGTCGCGACGACCGCGGTGCGCGCCAGGAACGGGTCGCCCGCGGCCTCGCCCCGGGCCCGCTCGAGCAGCGCGGGGCCCGTGTGCCAGTCGTGGACGTGCAGGACGTCGAGCGGCGTGCCGTCGCGCCGGAGCGCGGCCAACGCCGCGCGGCACAGGACGGCGAACCGCCACGGGTCGTCGGGGTGGTCGTAGAAGCCGTCGCGGTCGAAGGCGCGCGGCAGGTCCACCAGCCGCAGCCGGTAGCCGTCCGCCGCGACGTCGACGATCGTGACCTCGAGCGGCGCCCCGCCCGCGGGGTCCTCGATGCGCAGGACGGGCTCGCGGGTGGCGTCGGCGGGGACCGGCACGGACCGGTAGCGGGGCAGGAACACATCCACGGGCGCCGCCAGCTCCGTGCCGGCCTCCGGCAGCCGGCCGAGGGCCCGCGCCAGCGCGTCCACGACGTCCGCGAGGCCGCCGGTCTTGGCCCACGGCTCGCACTCGGCGGCGAGCAGCGCGACGCGCATGATCATCCGCCGCATCGTACTGCGGCGGCGTGTCCCGGCCGGCAGCGTGAGGCGCAGCGCGATGCTCGCCGTTCCATGCGATGGTCCGGCCCCTGGGCGCGCGGCATCGCACCGAATGCGTACCAGGCGTGGCGGACCGCATCCGGCGCGCTGGCACCCGTTCCACGCCGCCACTCAGGGCATGGGATCCGTGGCAGGCATGAAGGCTGCGCGAATGGCCGCCGCGGCGTGGCCCGCGCGGCGGGAACGGCCCAAGACGCGCTCCGCTAAGCGTGGTGCGCATACGGGAGCTGCTGAGAGGTGGGCCGCGGCGAGCGTCGGCCGGACCTGCCACCACGACCAAGCCGCAGCCTAAACCGGTTCACACGCCCGGCGCGTCGGCTATCATTGCCCGCTCATGGAGCCCCTCGTCCAAGTCCCGGTCGCGCCCGGAGCGCACTTCCACCTCCCGCCCGCCCTCGAGGGCCTCCGACGGCTCGCCTACAACCTTTGGTGGAGCTGGCACCCGCGGACCCGCATCCTGTTCTCGCGGATCGACGCCGCGGCCTGGGCCCGCTACCGCAACCCGGTCCCGCTGCTCCAGGGCCCGATCCAGTGGGACCAGCTCCTGGACAACCCCGCCTTCCTCGCCGAATACGACGACATCGTCCGCGAGTTCGACGGGTACATGGCCAACGGCACGGACCACTGGTTCGCGCGCCACCACGGCAAGGAGCTCAACGGCCCGATCGCGTACTTCTGCGCGGAGTACGGGTTCCACGAGTCGCTCGGCATCTACTCGGGCGGCCTCGGCGTCCTCGCCGGCGATCACATGAAGACAGCCTCGGACATGGCGCTGCCGCTGGTCGGCGTGGGGCTCCTGTACCGCAAGGGCTACTTCCGCCAGACGATCGACGCCGACGGGCACCAGGAGCACGCCTACCCGGACTACGAGCTCGCCCGGCTGCCGATCCTGCGCGCCCTCGACCGCCTCGGCCAGCCGCTGACCGTGCGCGTGCAGCTGCCCGGCCGCGAGCTGTTCGCCGCCGTGTGGATGGTGCAGGTCGGGCGGGTGCCGGTCCTGCTGCTGGACACGGACGTGTCCGACAACGACGACTCGGACCGCCCGATCACCCACATGCTCTACGTGCGCGGCCGGGAGATGCGCCTCCACCAGGAGCTCGTGCTGGGCGTGGGCGGCGTCCGGGCGCTGCGGGCCCTGGGCCTGGACCCCGCCGTGTGGCACCTCAACGAGGGCCACTCCGCGTTCCTGCTCGCGGAGCGGGCGCGGGAGCTGGTGGCCGCGGGCACGCCGCTCGATGGGGCGTGGCCGGAGATCCGGCGCAACAGCGTGTTCACGATCCACACCCCGGTCGCCGCCGGCAACGAGCGCTTCGACGTGGACC
Source organism: uncultured Anaerolineaceae bacterium (assembly GCA_964371685.1). Taxonomy (GTDB): domain Bacteria; phylum Chloroflexota; class Limnocylindria; order Limnocylindrales; family CSP1-4; genus CAIXZV01. The sequence goes on along the minus strand of CAYJOH010000166.1, from coordinate 1,261 downwards.
TCGTGCGCCGGGTCGCCGGGCCGCTGCTCGAGGGCGACGGGCGACCGGGCACGGGCGGCGTGCCGATCGCCACCGTGCTGGACCTCGGGCGCGGCGTGGACGACGACCCGTCGCAGTTCGACATGACCGCGTTCTCGCTCCGTCTCACGACGGGCGCCAACGCGGTGTCCCAGCTCCACGGCCACACCGCCAACGCCACCTGGCAGGGCGTGGCCCCGCACGACATCCTGGGCATCACCAACGGCGTCCACACGCCCTCGTGGGTTGGCCAGCCGGTGCGCGACGCGCTCGAGCGCTGGACCAACGCGAACCTCGACCTGATGGACGACCAGCCGGCCAGGGGCCGGTTCTGGGAACGCATCGACAAGGTGCCCACGCGCGAGCTGTGGGAGGCGCACCAGCGCCAGAAGCTGGAGCTCGCGATCTTCGCCCGGGGCCGGCTGCGCAGCCAGTTCGCCCGCCACGGCGAGGCGCCGTCGACGCTCGAGGAGCTCGAGGAGATCCTGGACCCGTCGATCCTGACGATCGGCTTCGCGCGCCGGTTCGCGACCTACAAGCGGGCGTCGCTGCTGTTCTCGGACCTCGACCGGCTGGCCCGGCTGGTGTGGGACCCGGATCGGCCGGTCCAGTTCATCTTCGCCGGCAAGGCGCACCCGGCGGACCGGCCGGGCCAGGGCGTGATCCAGGACATCTTCGGGCGCTCGCGGGGCGCGAAGCTCCGCAACCGGGTGTTCATCCTCGAGGACTACGACATCCGGATCGCCCGGTTCCTCGTGCAGGGCGTCGATGTCTGGCTCAACAACCCCCGGCGACCGCTGGAGGCCTCCGGCACCTCGGGCATGAAGGCCGCCGCCAACGGCATCGTCAACGTCAGCGTGCTCGACGGCTGGTGGGACGAGGGCTGGACGGGCGACAACGGCTGGGCGATCGGCGGGCGCGAGACCACCCCGGACGAGGGCGCCCAGGACTGGGCCGACGCCCAGGACCTGTACCGGATCCTGGAGCAGGAGCTGGTCCCCGCCTACTACGAGCGAGACGCGCAGGGGTTCCCGGCCCGCTGGACGCAGCTCATGCGCAACTCCATCGCCAGCACGATCTGGCGCTTCTCCACGACCCGGATGCTCCACGAGTACGCCGAGCGGTTGTACCTCCCGGCGGCGCGCGCCGCCAGGCCCCAACCCGCGCCCGCCGAGGCGGGTTGAGCCGCCGGGGCGCCGCGACGACCAGCCGGGTCCTGCCCACCACCCACCCACCCACAGAG
>CAYJOH010000165.1:0-6001 GCA_964371685.1 uncultured Anaerolineaceae bacterium | reverse complement strand
CCCCACGCCTGAGCCGACCGCCTCGCCGACGCCCGCCCCGACGCCTTCGCCGACGGCCCGGCCGACGGCCACCCCCGTCCCGACGAGCGACCGCTACGCGCTGCTCAAGCCCTGCCCGGATCGCGATGGCTGCTGGATCTACACGGTCCGCTCTGGCGACAATCTGTACAGCATCGCGAACTACTTCGGCCACAGCCTGAGCACGATCTACGCCTGGAACCCGCGCTACGAGCAGGGTGCCCGGTTGCGCAGGGGCGACCAGATCCGGATGCCGCCGCCCACTCGCTGAGCTCCGGGCCCGCTCGGACTCCCGCCGGAGCTCGACACGCCGGGGAGCCGGCCCGCCCGCGGACGGTTCGGTCGCCCGGCGACCCAACGGATGCACCGCGGGACGATCCGGTCGCCGGGCGCCGGATTCGCTGCACGCCGGACCCTGGCCATGCAACGAACGCGGCGCCGAGAGGTTGAACTGTCCTGTCGTGCGCCCGTTGGGTCGCTGGACGATGGGCCGCCGCGCGAGGACGTGGGCCGCGCCGCGACGACGTGGGCGCCCCGGCGCCTCCGCACCCCTGGCGTCCCCCGGCGCGACAACGTGCGAAATGGCCATTGACGGACCCTGTATGGGCGCTAGAATGCCCGCCAGTGGCCCAAAGTGGTGGAAAGTGGGGAACCGCACGGCCGAGAGGCCCGCCCCAGGTTGATCGCTCCACCCGGCGCCACCCGACGTCAGGAGCGGCGGATCGGTGTTCACCGGCGAGTACCGGCATGCGGTCGACGACAAGGGGCGCATCGCCGTCCCGTCGCGCTTCCGCGCGCAGCTCGCCGGGAACGTGGTGGTCGCACGGTGGCTCGATGCCTGCCTCGCGATCTTCCCGATGGCGGCCTGGGACGAGGTCTCGGCGAAGCTCGCGAGCCTGCCCATGACCGACCCCAACGCCCGCCTGCTGCAGCGCCGGCTGTTCGCCGGCGCCTTCGAGACGGAGCTCGACCGCCAGGGCCGGGTCCTCGTCCCGCAGAACCTCCGCGAGGTCACCGGGCTCGAGGCCGAGGCGCTGGTCCTCGGTTCCCGGGATCACGCCGAGATCTGGGCACCGGCCCGCTGGGCGGAGTACAGCCGGGCCCTCGAGGGCGAGGCGTTCGTCCAGGCGATCGCCGGGCTGGGGATCTGACGTCGCACCACATGCGCTTCCAGGGTCCGCTCGGGATCCGCTACCGACGTGGAGGAGTGATGGAGGAAGGGCACCTGCCAGTGATGGCGGACGAGGTCATCGGGACACTCGCCCCACAGCCCGGCAGCCTCCAGATCGACGCGACGGTCGGTGGCGGTGGGCACACCGAGCGGATCCTGGAAGCCGCCAGCCCCGATGGCCGGGTCCTCGGGCTGGACGCCGACGAAGCCGCGATCGAGCGCGTCGCGCAGCGGCTGGCGCGGTTCGGCGACCGGCTGGTCCTGCGCCGCTCCAACTTCCGGGAGCTGGCAACCGTCGCGCCGGCGGCGGGGTTCGCCGCCGTGGACGGGATGCTGTTCGACCTCGGGCTGTCGTCGTTCCAGCTGGCCGACCGCGAGCGCGGCTTCGGGTTCCGGACCGGCGGCCCCCTCGACATGCGCTTCGACACGACGCGCGGCGTCCCGGCCTCGGAGCTCCTGGGCACCCTCGACGCGGACGAGCTGGCCGTGCTGTTCCGTCGCTACGGCGAGGAGCCGGCTGCGTGGCGGATCGCCAAGGCGATCGTCGCCGCGCGCGCCAGCGCCCCGGTCCGGACGGCCGAGGAGCTGGCCGCGCTCGTGGAGCGGGTAAGCCCCGGCAACCCGCGCCGGCGCCGCCGGATCCACCCCGCCACGCGCGTGTTCCAGGCGCTGCGGATCGCCGTCAACGAGGAGCTGGACGCGCTCGAAGCCGGGCTCGCCGCCGCCGTCGATCTCCTCCGACCGGGCGGACGGCTCGTCGTCCTGTCCTACCACTCGCTCGAGGACCGGATCGTGAAGCGGTTCATCGCCGCCGAGCGCCGCGGCTGCACCTGCCCGCCAGAGGCGCCGGTGTGCGTCTGCGGCAAGGCCCCGCGGCTGCGCCTGGTCACCCGTCCGTCGCTGACCCCGGGCGACGCAGAGATCGATGCCAACCCACGCGCCCGGAGCGCCCGCCTGCGGGCCGCCGAGCGGCTCGCCGCCTGACCAGCACGAAGAGGAGGAGCCCAGCCGCCCACCGCCGCGCCGCCGACCCCAGCGCCACGTCGATCCCACCGGACCGCGACCCCGGTGGCCCCGCCCACGGAGGAGGAGTCCCGTGAGCAAGCGTCATCAGTCCAACCGCCGCAAGGCCTATGGCCGCCGCCAGCACGAGCTGTCGGAGCGGCGCCAGCGCGACCCCCAGCCCGAGATGATGGACCTCGGACTCGATGACCTCGCGCCCGGCGGCATGGCCGACCGCTTCGCGTTCCTCGACCCGCGCACGCCGCGCCTCCGCTACGCCCTGGGCGATTGACGATGGCCGTCTACCAGGGAGCCCGTCAGCGGACGATCGTCCTGCCGCGCCGCCCCCGCGTCGCGGTCGAGGCGCCGACGCTGCCCCGTCGCCGCATGCGGGCGGCCGTCCGCGCGCACCGCGGCCCGTCGCGCATGGCGCTGGTGCTGGGCGCGATCGTGATCGCGTTCGTCGCCGCCTTCTTCTCGCTGTCCCAGGACATCCGCGTCTCCGCGACCGGCTACGAGGTGGACCGGCTCGTCACCGAGCACGACCGCCTGGAGGCCCGCGCGCAGGACCTGCGCAACGAGCTGAACCGCCTCGGCAAGGCGCCGGCGATCCGGAAGCTGGCGATCAACGCCGGCCTCGGCCCGCTGCCCGAGCCCATCGTCCTTCCCGCGCGCTGAAGCCGGGATCCACCCGCTGATGCTCGGTCGGACCGACTCGCGCTTCCGCGCCCTCATCGTGCTCATCGCCTTCGTGGTGGCGGCGGGCAGCCTCACCGTGCGGCTCGCCTACTGGCAGGTCGTCCGTCACGACGACCTGGCCGCGATGGCCCGTGCGCAGACGTCGGGGAGCTACAAGATCCCCACCGACCGGGGCTCGATCTACGACCGCTCCGGCACGGTCGTGCTGGCCACCAGCGTCGCCCGCGACCTGCTCGCCGCGACGCCCCAGCTCCTCACGCCCGCCCGCCGCGCGGAGGTGGCGGAGACGCTGATCGGCGTCCTCGGCCTCGACGCCGAGGCGGCCGACACGCTGCGCACGAGGATGGCCACCGACGACCCCTACGTGGTGATCGCAGCGAACCTCGAGCCGGCGGTCTCGGACCGGATCCGGGCGCTGAGCGCGGGCGACGACCCGGCGCTCAGCGGCCTGATCCTCGAGCCCGAGGCGGTCCGCGTCTACCCGCAGCCGGGCGGCGGCCCGGAAACGACGCTCGCGGCACACATCCTCGGCTTCGTCAACCGCGCGGGCCAGGGCCAGTACGGCGTGGAGCAGTACTACCAGGACGAGCTCGCCGGCACGCCCCGCTCCGTCGCGGCGCAGCGTGACGCGGCCAGGAACCCGATCCCCGACACCTCCATCGTGCTGGACCCGGGGACGCCCGGCCAGGACCTCACGCTGACGCTCGATGCCGGCCTCCAGGTGGCCGTGGAGCAGGAGCTGCTCGCGGCCTGGATCGCCGACCGCGCGAAAGCCGTGTCCGCGATCGTCCTGGACCCGTACACCGGCGAGGTCTACGCCTGGGCGAGCTACCCGTCCTACGACGCCAATGACTACAAGGCGATCGCGGCGGACGACCCGTCGCGGTTCATCGACCCGCTCGTGTCCACCGTCTACGAGCCGGGCTCGGTGTTCAAGATGTTCACCGCGGTCGCGGCCCTCGGCAACGGCACGGTCACGCCCAAGACCAGGATCAAGGACACCGGCACCCTGCGCCTCGACCGCGGCCAGGCCCGCGTCGACGACGCCGACCACCGGGCCATGGGCTGGATGACGTTCGAGGACGCGATCGCATACTCGCGCAACGTCGTGGCCGCGAAGGTCGCGCTCAAGCTGGGCAAGACGACCCGCGCGGCGTCGCAGGTCCTCTACGACGCCTGGCGGACGATGGGCTTCGGCACGCCGACCGGGGTGGACGTCGCGAACGAGATCGGCGGCATCGTCCGGGATCCCGCCGAGCGGCCGTGGCGGCAGATCGACCTGGCCAACGGCGCCTTCGGCCAAGGGATCGCGGTCACGCCGGTCCAGCTGGCCCAGGCGTACGCCGCGATGGTCAACGGCGGCACGCTGGTGCAGCCCCGGGTCGTCAAGTCAGTGGGCAGCACCGAGACGTCAACCATCGACCGCGGCACGGTCATGACCCCGGCGATGTCGGCGACGCTGCGCAAGCTGATGATCCACGTCGTGACCGAGGTGGACTTCTACCGCGACCGGACCGTGATCCCCGGGTTCGAGGTCGGAGGCAAGACCGGCACCGCGCAGATCTGGGACGCGGACAAGGGCAAGTGGAAGGTCAACAAGTTCAACTACTCGTTCGTGGGCTACATCGCCCGCGAGCCCGGCCGGCCGGACCTGGTCGTGGCCGTGCGGATCGAGGAGGGGACGCCCACGGTGATCCGGCGGGGCCTGCTCGAGATGCCGGTGATGTCGTTCGAGCTGTTCCGCCGCATCGCCCACAACGCGATCAACACCCCGGACCTCGTCCCGGTGCGCGACCCCGCCGCATCACCGGCCGCGTCCTCGTCATCGCCCGCGTCCTCGCCCAGCGCGGACATCCCGTGATCGCGGCCTGTGCGACACTCGCGGGCGTGACGGACCCCGGACGGTCGCCCTCCTCCGACTCGCCCGCTCGCCACGCCGGTGACGGCACCCGGCCGGCCTCGCGGGCCGCCCGCACGACGGCCGCAACGGCTCCCGTGATGACCGCCGAAGACCTCGTCGCGGCCACCGGCGGCACGGTCCTCCGCCGCAGCGACCGGCCGATCCGCGGCGGTGCCGTGGACTCGCGCCTGGTGACGCCCGGGGCGCTGTTCGTGGCCCTCCCGGGCGAGCGCACGGACGGCCACCGCCACCTGGCCGGCGCCGCCACCGCGGGGGCCGCCGCGATGCTCGTGGGGCGGTTGCCCGACACGGTCGCCGGCGAGCCGCCGCTCGAGGCGCTGGGCGACGTCACGGTCGTCCTCGTCCCGGACCCGCTGCGCGGCCTCCACGCCGTGGCCGCCGCCTGGCGCCGCCGGTTCTCGCCGCTCGTGGTGGGCATCACCGGCAGCATCGCCAAGACGTCCACCAAGGAGGCCGTGGCCGCGGTGCTCGAGTGCCGGTTCGAGACGCTGCGCACGGAGGGCAACCAGAACAACGAGGTGGGCATGCCGCTGACGGTGCTGCGGATGGGGCCCCGGCACGAGGCCGCGGTCCTCGAGATGGGCATGTACGTCGGCGGGGAGATCCGGGAGCTCGCGGCGATCGGCGCGCCATCGATCGGCGTCGTGACCGCCGTGCAGCCCGTGCACCTGTCGAGGATCGGCTCGCTGGACGCGATCGAGGACGCGAAGGCGGAGCTGGTGGAGGCGCTGCCCGCGGCCGCGCAGGGCGGCGTCGCGGTCCTCAACGCGGACGACGAGCGGGTGCGACGGATGGCCTCGCGGACCGGCGCGCGGACGGTCAGCTACGGCTTCGACGCCGATGCCGACGTGCGCGCGGACGAGGTGGTGTCCGCCGGCCTGGCCGGGATGCGGTTCCGGTTGCGGACGCCGGCCGGCGACGGGCACGTGGCGATCCCGGGGCTGGGCCGGATGGCCGTCCATAACGCGCTGGCGGCGGCGGCCGTGGGTCTCGCCGCCGGCATGGCGCCCGACGAGATCGTCGTCGGCCTCGCCGCGGGCGCCACGGCGCCGCACCGGAGCGTGGTGATCCACGCCGGCGGGGTGGTCATCGTGGACGACGCGTACACCGCCTCGCCCGGGTCGATGCTGGCGGCCCTCGACCTGCGCGCGGGCCTGGACGGCCGGCGGCTGGCCGTCCTGGGCGAGATG
>CAYJOH010000164.1:0-6034 GCA_964371685.1 uncultured Anaerolineaceae bacterium | reverse complement strand
GCGAATCCCACCGCCGCGACGAGACCGCGTACCTGCCCACGGGCCTGCCCCTCGCGGTGGCGCTGCCGGAGACGACCGCGGAGGTCGCGCAGCTCGTCCGGCTGTGCGGCGAGCATGACGTGCCGATCGTGCCCCGGGGCGCCGGAACCGGGCTCTCGGGCGGCTCGGCCGGGATCGAGGGGGCGCTTACGATCGCGTTCACGCGCATGACCCGGATCCTCGAGATCGACCACGGCAACCTCGTGGTCACCGTCCAGCCGGGCATCGTGAATGCGGACCTCAAGGCCGCCGTCGCCGCGGAGGGCCTGTTCTACGCTCCCGATCCGGCCTCGTACGAGACCTGCACGATCGGCGGCAACCTGGGCACCAATGCGGGCGGGCTGTGCTGCGTCAAGTACGGCGTCACGCGCGACGCGGTGCTGGGCCTCGAGGTCGTGATGGCCGACGCGTCGGTGCTGCGCCTGGGCGGCAAGAACGTGAAGGACGTGGCGGGCTACGGGCTGATCCCGCTGCTGGTCGGCAGCCAGGGGACGCTCGCCCTGGTCACCGAGGCGACGCTTCGCCTCCGGCCGACGCCGCCCCCGCGCGCGACGCTGCTGGCGTTCTTCCCGTCGCTCGAGGCGGCCGGCGAGGCGGTCTCGGGGCTCACGCGGGCCGGCATCGGGCCGGTGACCCTGGAGCTGATGGACCGGTTCACGATCCGCGCGGTGGACGACATGCACCGCCTGGGGCTGGACCGGGACGCGGCCGCGATGCTGCTCGTGGAGTCGGACCTGCCGGGAGACGCGGCCGCGGCCGAGATCGAGGCCGCCGAGCGCGTGTGCGAGGCGTCAGGAGCGACCCTCGTCGTCCGCGCCGCCGACGCCCAGGAGGCCGAATGGCTGCGCCAGGGCCGGCGCCTCGCGTTCCGCGCGCTCGAGGCGCTGGGCGCCGCCCGGATGGAGGACGTCGGCGTCCCGCGCAGCCGGGTGCCGGAGATGCTCCGGGCCATCGAGGCCATCGCGGAGCGCCGTGGCGTGACCATCGGCACGTTCGGGCATGCGGGCGACGGCAACCTCCACCCGACGCTGGTCCTGGACCGGGACGGCGAGGACGCCGCGGCCATCGAGCGTCTCGAGGCGGCCCGGGCGGACCTGTACGAGGCGGCGCTCGCGCTGGGCGGGACCGTCACGGGCGAGCACGGGATCGGCGCCGCGCGGCGCGACTGGCTGGTCCGCCAGCGGGGGGAGACGGCCGTGGGCGTGATGCGCGCGATCAAGCGGGCGCTCGACCCGCAGGACCTGCTCAACCCGGGTCGCGTCCTGGCCTGACGGCCATCCGGCCGGTTCTCGGGGGCCGCCGGGCCACGGGATCCGAGCCGCTCGGCCCGGGCCGTCGCGCCCGGGCCTGACGGCAGTCCGGGCCCGGGATCACGGGACCGACGGCCCTGCCGCGAAACCGCCCCGCAACGGACCATCCCGGCATCGCATCGGGAGACGTCCTCATGAGTGCCGATCGCGTGCTCGTCGCATTCGCCAGCCTGCAGGGTTCGACGGCGGGGGTCGCGGAGACCATCGCCGCGGAGCTGCGCGATGCCGGGTTCCACGTCGACTGCATCCCGGTGGCGGACGTCGCCGATCTGGAGCCGTACGGCGCGTTCGTGCTCGGCAGCGGCGTGTTCCTGGCCGGACGGCGGAGCGACGGCGGGGGCTTCATCGCCCGCCATGCGGCCGAGCTCCAGGGCCGCCCGGTGTGGCTGTTCTCGGCCGGGCCGATCGGCGGGGCCGGCGGAGCGGGCGGCGCATCGCCGGGGGCGGCCGGGGCCGCACCCGCGATCGGGGAGGCGCCCGTCGTGCGTGTCGCGCGCGCGATCGGGGCCAGCGGCGCGGCGACGTTCGGCGCGGCGCGACTGCTCGACCCGGAGGACGCCCGGCGCCCGACCGCGGCCGACTGGAGCGAGGCGGCCCGGATCCGCGGCTGGGCCTGGTCCATCGCGGTGGAGCTGGCGCGGTCCGGGTTCGGCGGGGCGTCGCCGCAGATCCGCCCCCCGCGCCCCACGAGCCGGCCGCGCTTCTCGCAGGATCGCCCCGTCGCCGTGACACGCTAGCTGACACGGGCGCCCGCGACGCTGCGGGCATGGAAGCGCGAATCCTCCCCCTGCCGACACCGCTGCCGACACCCCTCCCGCCCGCCGGACGCGGGGCCGCCGTCCGCATCGAGGGCGACCGGATCGTCGTGGATCGCCTCGTCCTCGCGGACGCTGCGCTCGCGGCGTCGCTCGCCGAGCGCGACGAGGCGGAGCGCCCCGCGGTCGTGGAGCGCGCCCTGCGGATCGGCCTGCTCGCCCTGCAGGACGCCGCGACGTCGATGGACGTGGACGTCGTCCGTCGCGAGTTCGAGAAGCTGGTCGCACAGACGACGGCGGTCAACGAGCAGGCGGCGAAGGCGGTCGAGGATGTCCTGCGCGCCAACTTCGCGGATGGCGACGGCCGGCTGCCGCGCACGCTCGAGCGGTTCCTGGGGGACCGCGGCGCCCTCCAGCAGTTCGTGAACGAGCTGTTCGACGAGACGAAGCGGGACTCCGCGATCGGGCGGATCGGCGGCTTGCTGGGGCAGTACTTCGACGGGGACCACTCCCGGCTGGCCCTGCTCCTGGACCCGACCCGGCTCGGCTCGCCGCTCCACCAGTTCCGCCAGGAGATCGCGGAGGGCTTCAAGGGCGTCCACGAGCGGCTGGCGGCCATCGAGGCGGCCTCGCGGGCACGTGCGGAGGAGCGCGCCCGGTCGACGGCCAAGGGCGCGGACTTCGAGGACCTGCTCGAGGCGATGCTCGGCGACCTGGCCCGGAGCTCCGGCGACCTGCTGGACCGGACCGGCACCGAGACGGGGTCGGTGCTGGGCTCCAAGAAGGGCGACTTCGTGCTGACGCTGGACGAGCGGCTCACCCGTGGCGCGGACGTGCGGGTCGTGCTCGAGGCGAAGGACCGCACGATGTCGCCGCGCCAGATGCGCGAGGAGCTGCGCGAGGCGCGGCAGAACCGCGGGGCGGCGGTCGGGGTCGCGGTCTGGACCACGTCGCACGCGCCGGCCGGCATCGCGCCGTTCGCGATGCTCGGCGACGACGTCCACGTGGTGGTGGACCCGGAGTCGCCGGACCCCGCGTACCTCGAGGCGGCGGTGCGGCTTGCCCGCCTGCTGGCGCTGGCCCAGCTGCAGGAGCGCGAGGTCGAGGTGGATGCCGCGGCCGTGGGCCGGGCGCTCGCGGCGATCAAGGAGCAGCTCGAGGTCATCCGGTCGCTCAAGACGCAGCTGACCTCGGTCTCGAACGCGACGAAGGCGGTCTGGACGGGGCTCGACACGCTGCGCAGCGGGATCCTGTCACGCGTCGCGGAGGCGGAGGCGGAGCTCCGGATCGCCCAGGCCTGAGCGCCGCGCGACCGGCAGGGCCCACGCGAGGCCCGGACTCCGGGGCTATGCCCGTGGGTGACCACCGGGCCCCTTTCCGATGGGCCCTCGGCGGGGGAGGCTAGGGGTTGCCCGGCCGAGGTATGGTCATTGGGCAAGGACAACGTCCTGGGAGCCCTGTATGCGTCGCGCCCTCGCCCTTGCGCTTGCGCTCGCTGTCGCCGCCCCCCTCACTCCCGCCCTCGCCGCGGATCCGGCTGCGCCGGACATCCGGCCGGTGCCGGTCCGGACGCCCGCGCCGGTCGAGACGCCCGCGCCGGTCGAGACGCCAGCGCCGCCGGCCGATCCGACCCCCGCCCCCGAGCCGTCCGATGCGCCGGCGCCGTCCGATGCGCCGGACCCCAGCGAGCCGGCGCCGACCCCCGACCAGCCGCCCCCCGCCCCCGATGCCCCCGCACCCACCGCCGAGCCCGGCGGCGCGGCGGACACGCCACCCGCGCCCGCGGCGGACCCGGCCCTCGACGACCAGTGGATCGTCGTGCTCAAGCCCGGCGCCGACACGAGCCGCGCCTCGGCGCGGGCGAAGGGCCTGGGCATCCGCGCCGACCGCGAGTTCAAGCACGCGTTCCGCGGCTACGCGGCGACGCTGACCCGCGGCCAGCTGGCGGCCCTGCGGGCCGACCCCGCCGTCGCCGCGGTGGTCCACGACGACGTGATCTCGATCCAGGCGCAGTCCGTCCCGACCGGCGTCAGGCGCGTATTCGGGCCCAAGTCGCCCATCACCAAGGTCAACGGCGTCGACGAGCGCGTGGACGCGGACGTCGCGATCGTGGATACCGGGATCGACCCGCTGCACCCGGACCTCAACGTCGTCGGCGGCGTCAACTGCTCCACGGCCGATCGGACGGCGTGGCGCGACGACAACGGCCACGGCACGCATGTCGCCGGCACGGTCGGCGCGCTGGACAACGGCATCGGCGTCGTCGGCGTCGCGCCGGGGGTGCGCCTGTGGGCGGTGCGGATCCTCGATTCGGGCGGCAGCGGCAAGCTGTCGTGGTACGTGTGCGGGCTCGACTGGATCGCCGCGATGCGCGATCCCTCCGACTCGTCGCGCCCGTTGTTCGAGGCCGTGAACATGTCGGTCGCCAAGTCCGGCTCCGACGACGCGAACTGCGGCAACACCAACAACGACATCCTCCACAAGGCGATCTGCCGGCTCGTCGCGTCGGGCGTCACGGTCGTCGCCGCCGCCGGCAACAACTCGTTCAACGCCGCCAAGCTCGTCCCCGCCAGCTACAACGAGGTCATCACGGTCAGCGCGCTCGCCGACACGGACGGCAAGCCGGGCGCCCTGGGCGGCAACCTGTGCTACTCGTGGGGCTCCTACGACAAGGACGACACGTTCGCCAACTTCTCCAACTACGGCGGCGACGTGGACCTCATCGCGCCCGGCAAGTGCATCTGGTCGACCAAGCGCAACAACAGCTACGGGTACTCGTCCGGGACGTCGATGGCCACGCCGCACGTGACCGGCGCCGTCGCCCTGTACAAGTCGACGCACCCGCTGGCCACGCCGGTGGAGGTCAAGCAGGCGCTCCAGGCCCTGGGCAACCTCGGCTGGAAGACCGGGTCGGACCCTGACGCCTACCACGAGCGGCTGCTCGACGTCGGCGGCATCGGGCCCCTGGGCGACTTCTCGCTGCGGGCCGGGACCGCCAGCGCCCTCGTGTCCGAGGCGGGCGGCACCGTGACCATCCCGATCACCGTCGTCCGCGACCCCTACTTCGTCGAGAAGGTCACGCTCAGCGCGGACCCCCACCACCGGGTCTCGGCCGTCCTGTCCGCGACCAGCCTGTTCGGGATCAGTGCCACCTCGTCGACCCTGCGCGTCACCGTGCCGCCGGCCACGCCGACCGGCACCTACGACATCGTCGTGACCGGCACCAACTGGGGCCGGCAGCGGCGGGTCACCGCCCAGGTCGTCGTCGAGGGCGACTCGCCCGTGATGCGGCTGCCGCGCGTCGGCGCCGACGTCGGGGAGACGTTCGGCACCACCTCGTTCGTCGCCCAGGGGCTGTGGCCCGCAGCCACGGACCCGTCCAGCCCGATCGCCCGCTACCAGGCCCAGTGGAGCGTGGACGGCGGCGCCTGGGGGACGCCGATCACGCTCCCGGCCTCCAGGCGGTACACGTCGCGGACGTTCGTCATCGGCCACCGGTACGCGCTGCGGGTCCGGGCCATGGACACCGCCGGCAACTGGAGTGGCTGGGCGACCGCCACGCCGTTCACGGCCACGGTCATCCAGGACAGCAGCAGCGCGCTCGCGCGGGGCGGCACGTGGACCCGCTACGTGCACAGCCAGATGTCGGGCGGGTCGACGAGGTATGCCACCCGCAAGGGCTACTGGATCGGCCGCACGTTCACCGGCCGCGGCGTGGCCGTCGTCGTGCCCAAGAGCCCCATCCGCGGCAAGGCCCAGGTGTGGATCGACGGCAAGCTGGTCAAGACGCTGGACACCTACCGTCGGAGATTCGCGCCGCGACGGGTCGTGTTCTCGTACACCTGGGAGGCCAGCGGCACCCACACGGTGAAGGTCGTGGTGCTCGGGACGTCCGGGCGCCCCCGCGTGGACTTCGACGCCCTGGTGATC
>CAYJOH010000163.1:0-6042 GCA_964371685.1 uncultured Anaerolineaceae bacterium | reverse complement strand
GCCACCAGCGCGACCAGCACCGGCAGGACGATGAAGTTGACGTCGGCGGCCTTGTTCTCGGACAGGCCGAAGAAGATCTCGCCCGGCGTCCGGAGCTGGATCGTCACCCGCCCGGTCGTGACCAGCAGCGCCACCGCCAGCATGAGCGGACCGAACGGCGACAGCTGGATGCGTCGCGGGTTGCGTCCCCAGAGAATGCCCAGCCCGATGCCCAGGAAGCTCGCCATGAGGATGAAGTTGCGGAAGAACCCCACGTAGATCACGTTGGCGGGGATCCACCGGATCAGCAGCAGCTCCGCGAACAGCAGCGTGCCGCTGGTGACGAGCAGCCGCACCGGCGGGCGTGCGAGCAGCGGCACGGGCGGCAGGAGCGCCGCGGCAGGCGGGCGCTGCGTCGTCATGGGCTCAGGCGGCGTCATCCACTCCCTCGATAGCGTGCGCGGATGATGCGGGCCGGTGCGGGAACGCGGAACCCCCCAATCTTCTCAGGCCCGCCTCGTGACCCAGTAGCGCTCGGCGTACCCGCCGGCGAGCCCGCCGATGTCCGCGACCCGGGTGCCGTAGGCGCGCACTGCGTCCGCCATCGCCCGCCGGTCGTCGAACAGCCGCTCCAGCTGGCTCTCGTACAGGGCGATGCCGCGGATCTTGCGCTCCACCTGGTCGCCGATGTCGGCGAACTCCGCGGTCAGCGACACGTCCGCCGGGATCCCCGCCAGCGACCCGCCGGGCATGTCCTCCAGGCGCCCGAAGTCCTCCCAGTACGCGTACGGGAAGTCCTCGTAGAACGCGATCATTCCCGTGTAGTCCGGACCGGGCATCACCCAGCGGCGAGCATCGGACAGGAGCGCCACGCCGGCATCGCGGGCCAGCTGGTGGTCCACGTGCCCGCCGATGCCCAGCGGGAGGTACACGCGCTGCGGCTCGAGGCGCGCGATCTCGCGGCGCAGCAGGTCCACCGGGGGCGGGTCGTCGGTGCGCGGCAGGCCCAGCAGCTGGTCGTCGCCCTCGTAGCCGCGGAACACCGCATCGGGGAGGTCCAGCCACACGATCGAGGCCTCCGCGAAGGCCGCGTACCGCTCGTCCTCGAGCCGGCGCCGGGCCATCGCGTCACCCGTGTCGGCCGCCTCGACGAGCTCGCTGGTGAGCACGGCGCCCTGGCCGCGGACGTCGTCCATGACCGGCTGGCCCGCCAGCGACTCGTTGTGGATGTGGGCCCGCCGGTACCACGAGGATCGCTGCCAGAACCGCTTGGCCGAGGCGTCCGCGTCCCCCTGCGTCGCGGTCAGCTGCGCCGTGGTCGCCTGCCACGGGGCGGCGGACGCGTCCTCCGGGAAGTCCGCCTGGAGGTGCGCCCGGTTGAACGCCTCGCTCACCGGCCAGATCGCCTTCGACCCGAAGCCCAGCGCCTCCCGCTGGTACGCCGTGAGGTCGTCCATGCTCCGGGCGCCCGAGTAGAGCGTCAGGATCGCGACGTTCTGGCCCAGCTCCCGGAGGCCGGCGATGAGGCCGCCACAGGAGAGCGCGACGTCGTCCGGGTGGGGGGCGATGAAGACATGGGTCATGGCCGGCCGAGTATAGCCGCGCGATCGCGCACGGAGCGGCCCCGTTGCCTCACCCGTCCCAGCCGCCCGCCCCGATCAGCGGCACGAACACGCAACCCCCGTCGGAGCGCTCCGTCCATTCGGTCCCGCGGCGCTCCACGACCAGCAGCTCCTGGTCCCAGCGCGTGCCGACGGGGATCACCAGGCGGCGTCCCTCGCCCAGCTGCTCGCGGAGCGCCCGCGGGATCTCGGGGGCGGCCGCCGTGACGAGGATCGCGTCCCACGGGGCGCCGGCGGGATCGCCCAGGCTGCCGTCACCCACCCGCACGTCCACGCGATCCCCGTAGCCCAGCGCGCGCAGCCGGGCGCGGGCGGCGGCGGCGAGCCCGGCGTCTCGCTCGATGCTCGTGACGCGGCAGCCCAGCTCCGCGAGCACCGCGGCCTGGTAGCCGGACCCGGTGCCGATCTCGAGGACGCGGTCGCCGGGACCCACGTGGAGCAGCTCGGTCATCCGGGCGACGATGTACGGCTGGCTGATCGTCTGCCCGCCGCCGATGGGGAGCGGGCCGTCCTCGTAGGCCCATGAGCGCTCGTGCTCCGGGACGAAGACCTCGCGCGGGACGGCGCCCATCGCGGCCAGCACGCCCTCGTCCCGGACGTCGCGCCGGCGGAGCTGGTCGGCGACCATCCGCGCCCGGGCGTCGCGCATCTGCGCCCGGACGTCGTCCATGGCCCGGGCGATCAGCTCGGGGACGGGCTCGGCGAGGCCGCCGCGGCGGGCGACTCGCTGGCCACCGGCGACGCGGCGGGGGACTGGGCGGGGGACGGTGACGCGGCCGAGGACGGCGACGCGGCGGGCGAGCCGCTGGCCGCGGGCGAGGCGCTCGCGGGTGTCGACGCGCTCGCCGAGGGGGAGGCGCTGACGACCGGCGAGGCCGTGGGCGCCGGGGTTGGCGTCGGGAACAGCGCGCTGAGGAAGCCGGCGTGTCCGAACAGCATCCCGTACGCCAGGATCGCCGCGAACAGGCCCGTGAGACCCAGCACGAACGCCGCCGAGGCGCGGTCGCTCACCTTGACCGCGAGCTCCGACACGGACGGGGCCGCCGCCTTCACGGGCGGGCGCCCGCGCATCCGGCGCGCCCCGGCGCCGGGGACGGCCGCAGCCGCCGCGCGCCCGGGCTCCGTCGGCTCCTCCGCCTCCTCGGGCTCCGGCTCGAGGTCGGCATCGCCCAGGTCCTCGGCCGCCTCGAGCTCCTCGGCCTCCTCGAGCTCGCTGTCGCCGTCGTCGGCGTCGGTCGCGGCGTCGGCCGCGTCGGTCTCGTCCGTGGCGCCCTCGGGGCCGGTGGCCTCCGGGTCGCGCTCGTGCTCGGTCATCCGGTGATCGATCTCCTGTCCGCGGACATCGCCTGTGGGCGTCGTCTCACGCGGCCGACAGTGTACCGAGCGTGAGGCCTCGCCCGCGTCACGCCGCGTCGCGCACCGCGCGCACGCCCAGGCCCGCGAGCCCGGCCGCCATCGAGATCACGCCCGCGACCGCGATCACCGGCCCCGGCCCGAACCCGTTCACGAACAGGCCGCCCAGGCCCATCGCGACCGACATGCTGCCGAACACGAGCGCGAAGCGGAGGCTCACGACCCGCCCCATGAGGTGCGGCGGCGTGCGCTCCTGGAACAGCGTCTGGCTGGGAATCACGAACGCCATGTTGGCGACGCCGATGCCAAACAGGATGCCCAGCACGAGCGGGATCGAGGACACGACGCCCAGCAGGATCACCAGTGCCCCGAAGGACGTGTAGGCGGCGATCACGAGCATCCCCTTGCGGACCCGCATCGCCACCAGCCCCAGCACGAACCCGCCGATCAGGTTGCCGAGGCCGATCGACGCCTCCATGAACGAGTACGTACCGATGTAGCTCGCCCCTCCCGGCGTGAGCTCGTTGGCCAGCGGGATCGCGGCGATCGTCACGATGCCCACCGCGAACTGCCCGATGGCACCCTGCAGGGTGTTCGCCAGCAGCGTCGCCTCGTGGCGGAGGAACGCCCAGCCCGCCCGCAGGTCGCCCGTGACCGACCGCCGGCCGGCCTCGGCCGCGGCCTCCGCCTCCGCCTCGGCTTCGGCTTCGGCTTCCGCCAGCCCCGGCTTCGCCCGCGAGACCAGGGGCGGCACGACGATCGCGGCCAGCAGCGCCGCCGAGGCGAGGTACGTCGCGGCGTCGAACCAGAAGGCGAGCGGCAGCGAGCCGGCGAGGAACACCACGAACAGGCCGGCGATCGGGTAGTTGATGACCTCGCCGAACGTCTCGCCCACCCACATCGCCGAGTTCGCCGACAGCAGGTCCTCCTCGTCCACGATGCGCGGCAGGATGGCCACCCGGGCGGGGCGGAAGAAGATCGATACCGTCGTGATCAGGAACACGAGCGGGTAGGCGAGCCACACGTCGATCAGCACGGCCACCGGCACGAGCAGGGTCAGCGCCGCGCGCAGGATGTCGGACACGACCAGGACCTGCTTGTTGTCCCAGCGGTCCACGAACACGCCCGCGATCGGCGACACGATCAGGTTCGGCAGCGTCGCCACGAGGAACGTCAGGGCGAGCGCGAAGGCGTTCCTGCCCGTCACCTCGAACACGAATGCGCCCAGCGCCAGCTGGTTGACCTTGTCGCCGAACAGGCTGATCACCTGGCCCGCCCAGAGCGCCGAGAACGAGCCGTTGAGCGCGAGCCGGACGTACGGGTGGCGGCGGACGCGGGTGCCCAGGCCCGGTGCGACGCGCGGGATCGCGATGGCCGGGCCTGCGGCCGCCGGCACGCTCAGCTCGGCCCCGATGCCGCCCAGCGCGATGGCCGCCGCCAGCTCCTCCTCGATCGTCGGCGGGGGGAGCGTGACCAGGGCAGGGGAGGCCATCCCGATGCTCCCCGAGCCCAGCATCAGCGGCCGCTCGAGGGCGGCGGCCTGGTCCAGCCCCGCGGTCAGGCCCGTCCCGGCGCGGATCCCGAGCTCAGGTTCCGCGACGGCGGTGCCGGCCCCGCCCGCGGTACCGGCCTCGCCCGCGGCCCGTCGCCCGGGCAGCCGCAGCGTGCCCGCAAGCCCGAAGTGGGGACCGGCCTGCGCCGCCTCGATCGCCCGCTGCATCTCCGCGGGCGGCCGGATCAGCGTCGCGAACAGGAAGAACCCGAGGCCCGCGGTCAGGAACAGGTCGCCCACCGAGGCGACGTTGTTGACCGGCCAGAACGGGATCGGGATGACGTCGCTCAACGGCCCGAGGTGGAGGAAGAACTCGGGCCCCGTGCCGGCGTCGAGCGGGACATGGAGGACCGAGGTCAGGGGCCCTTGAAGCCCGGACGCTTCGAAGGCCGGCATCCAGACCGGCATCCGCCCGCCGTTGACGAAGATGACCAGCGCGTTGCTCGCGATGCCGACGAGGGCGAGCGCGAGACCCGGGTAGCCGCGGTTGTGCCACAGCGTGAACAGCAGGAGCCCGTAGGCGAGGCCCAGCAGCGGAACCCGCAGCAGATCGACGATCCCGATCCCGAAGCCGAGCGCGGCCTCCGTCCCGAACCGGACGATCACCGCCAGGAACAGCAGCGGCAGGAACCGGAGGCGGACGTCCGCGAGGTGCTCGAGCTTGCCGCCCAGGAGCAGCCCCAGGACGAGCCCGAGCGCGATACCGCCGATCAGCATCCCGAGATTGTGGGGCTGATGAGGGTGGCCGCGCTCAGCCCGGTAGCCGTGGTGGGCCTGAAGGGGGTGCTCAGCCCGGTTCGGTCGCCGTGCCGGGCGATGCCGTGGTGGCGACGCGGTTGGCGTGCTGCGAGATCAGCGGGATCGGCCGCGGCTGCACCGTGCGGCCCGGGTCGCTCACGCCCTCAACCCATCGGGTGCGGACGAAGGCGTCCACCACCTTGGGGTCGAACTGGACGCCGGCGAACTTGCGCAGCTCGCCCAGCGCCTGCTCCGACGTGAGGGGCGTCATGCGGTAGGGCCGCTGCGCGGTCATCGCCTCGAACGCGTCCGCCACGTGCAGGATCCGGGCGAGCAGCGGGATCTCGTCGCCGATCAGGCGGTCCGGATACCCCGAGCCGTTGTACCACTCGTGGTGGTGCCGGATGATCGGCAGCTCCCGCGACAGCCGGGTGACCGGGGCGATGATCTGCGCGCCCAGCACCGGGTGCGCGTTCATGATCATCCGCTCCTCGCGGTTCAGCCGCTCCTGCTTGAGCAGCACGTTGTCCGGCACCCCGATCTTGCCCACGTCGTGGAGCAGCCCGCCCCACTCGAGCGCCTCGAGGTCTGCCTCGCCCAGCCGCATCTCCCGCCCGATGTCGCCGGCGATCTCCTTCACGCGCCAGGAGTGCTTGCTGGTGTACGGGTCCCGCTTGTCCACGGCTCCGGCGAGCGCGGTGATGGTCTGGGTGAACATCTCCCGCATCTCGATGAAGTTGTGGTACGCGAGCCTCGTCGTGTACAGCGGCAGCGCGAACAGCAGGCTGGCCCACCACG
>CAYJOH010000162.1:5339-6044 GCA_964371685.1 uncultured Anaerolineaceae bacterium | reverse complement strand
AACGCGGTGCCCACGACGGGCTCGGGCCTCGCGCCGTACTTCCTGGCGATCGCGCTGTGGGTCGGCGCCCTGGCGACGTACCTCGTGCTGCCGGCGCTGCCGGGCCGTGACGACCGCTCGCGCTGGTGGCTGGGAGCGCTCGCCGCGTTCCTGGCTGGCGCGGCGCTGGGGATCGTCCAGGCGCTGCTGGCGGTAGTCGTGCTCCGCTACGGCGTGGGCATCGAGGTCGCCCGGCTGCCCGAGCTGGTCGTCCTCGCCGGGCTCGCCGCCGTGGCGGCCGTGGCGGTGACCCAGGCCCTGGTGGCGCTGTTCGGGACGCGCGGCTGGTTCCTGGCCCTGGTCCTCGTCGTGCTCCAGCTCACCTCGGCCGGGGCGTGGTTCCCGATCGAGACCGCGCCCGCCTTCTTCCAGGCGATCCATCCGCTGCTGCCCATGAGCCACGCGATCGACGCCTTCCGGACGCTCGTCGCGGGCGGCGGCGCGTCGCTCGTGGCGGCGACGCTGGCCACCGCCGCCTGGGCGACCGGGGCGCTCCTGGTCACGTTCGCCGCCGCCCGCCTGCGGACGGGCCGGCCCGCCGGGGAGGTGCTGCCGGCCCCCGCCTGACGGCCGATATGATCCCGGGGTGCCGGTCCCCACCCCCGCCCCGCCCGCCGCCCGAGGTGCGCTCGCGCCGTACGGCGTCTCGACCGCGCTCGGCAGCAC
>CAYJOH010000162.1:590-5329 GCA_964371685.1 uncultured Anaerolineaceae bacterium | reverse complement strand
GACGCCCAGCTGGCCGGCCGGCCGAGCGCGCTGGGGACGATCGGGACCGCCGCCGCCATCGGCCTGCTGTCGGCCCTCATGGCGCGACGGGGCCGGCGGCCCGGCCTGCTGGCCGGCTATCTCGCCGCGATCGCCGGTGCCGTGACCTCCCTGGTGGCCATCGCCGTCGCGTCGTTCCCGCTGCTGCTGGCGGGCAGCGTCGCGATCGGGTTCGGCAACGCCGCGCTGCAGCTGTCGCGCTACGCGGCCGCCGACCTCGCGGCCCCGGAGCGGCGGGCGTCCGTCGTCGGGACGGTCATCTGGGGCTCCACGGCGGGCGCCATCCTGGGGCCGAACCTCCTCCAGCCCGCCGGCTCGCTGGCCGCGGTGGCGGGCCGGCCCGCACTCGAGGGGGGCATGGCGGTGACCGTGCTCGGCTTCCTGCTCACGCTGCTGGTGACGCTCCGCTGGGTCCGGACCGCGGGCACCCCCACCGGCGCGCGGGAGGAGGTCGTCGCGCCCGGCCTGGGCGCGGAGACCCCGGCGGCAGGCATCCCGGAGCCCGTCGCGGTTCCCGAGGCGCCCGTCCCGGTCCCGGCGAGGAACGGGCGGCTCGCGCTCCTTGCGCCGGTCCGGGTGCGCGTCGCGCTGATCGGCCTCGTCGCCGGCCAGGTCGTCATGGTCCTGATCATGGCGATGACCCCGGTCCACGTGCACGACATGGGCGAGCCGCTGGCCACCGTCGGCTTCGTGATCAGCGCCCACACGCTGGGCATGTTCGCCCTGTCTCCGCTGTCCGGCCGGCTGGTCGGGCGGTTCGGTGCCCTGCCGGTGATGGTCGCGGGGTTCGGCGTCCTGCTCCTGTCCGCGGTCCTGGCCGCCGTCGCCCGGCAGCCCGACATCCCGCTGCTCGCGCTCGCGCTGTTCCTGCTCGGCTACGGGTGGAACCTCGGCTTCGTCGCCGGGAGCAGCCTCCTGACGAGCGGGGCCTCGCTCGCGGAGCGGATCCGCCTCCAGGGCGCCACCGACGTCCTCGTCTGGACCGCCGGGGCGGCCGCCAGCCTCTCGTCGGGCTTCCTCATGGACTGGGCCGGCTACCCGATGCTGGCCACCGTGGGCGGGGCGCTGCTGGCGATCCCCGTCCTCGTGGTCCTGCTCGCGCGGCGCCGGATGCCGTCCGCCGCAACGGCCGGCCTGACCGCCGACGGCTAGTTCGCGCGACCGCTGGTCGCGCCGCGGTCGGGCGTGAACGGGGCGAGCCGCAGGCCGAGCAGCAGCAGCTCCCGGTCCAGCAGCTCGTCGAGCTCCCGCAGCCGCTCCTCGGCGGTGGCCGCCTCGAGCAGCGCCTGGCGCCGGTCCGGCTCGACCTGGACGATGCCGGTGAGCAGGAACGACAGGGTCGACGGGTCGTCCGGGATCCGCAGGGCCGCCGCGAGCTCGGCCGGCCCGCCGCCCGGGGCACCGCCTGCGACTCCGACGCCCTCGTCGCGTTCGCCGCGCTCGCCGCCTCCGCCGCGCTCACCGGATGCCTCGGCGGTGCGCTCGGGGACGTCGACCTCCACCTGGACGTCGATCGGCTCGGCCGCCTCGCCGTCGCGCGGCTGGAGCAGCCGGAGGTAGTCCACGAACCGCCGCGTGACGCGCCCGACCAGCGCCCGGGCGATCGCGGGCCGCCCGACCTCGTCCGACAGCGGCTCGACATCGGCCACCAGGTAGGGCTCGCGTTCCGCGTGGACCTCGCGGACGAGGAACCGGCTGCCGCCGACCACGAGCAGGCGCCAGCGCCCGTCCGAGAACCGGCTCGCTTCGCGGATCTCCGCGAACGTGCCCACGCCGGCGATCGAGAGCTCCTGCTCCTCGCCCGCGGCCGGCGCGACCTCGCTCCCCTCCCGGATCAGCACGACGCCGAACGGCGACGAGGTGTCGAGGCAGCGCCGCACCATCACCCGGTAGCGTTCCTCGAACACGTGGAGCGGCAGCGCGATGCCCGGGGCGAGGACCATGTGCAGCGGGAACAGCGGGATCTCCATCGCGCAGCCAGCATAGGCCGACCCCGCCCGACGGGCCGGGAATGCCGCTGGTGCGGCCGCGCGGGCGATGTCCGGCGAGCGGGGGTGCGTCAGCCGGGCTGCGCCGACGCACCGAGGCGCGCCCGCGCGCGGCGCGGCCGCGGCGGCGTCCCGGCCGTCATCGGCACGGCACCCAGGTCGCGGGCCGCGGCCTCGAACGCCTCGGCGGAGGCCGCCCGGGCAAACAGGAAGCCCTGTCCCAGCTCGCAGCCCAGGCGCCGGAGCGCGGCCAGCTGCTGGGGCGTCTCGATGCCTTCGGCGATCGTCTCGAGCCCGAGCGTCTCGCCCAGGCGCACGACCATGGCCGCGAGCGGGCGCTCCTCCGCCTCGTCGTCCAGCCGCGAGACGAACGCGCGGTCGATCTTGAGGATGTCCACCGGCAGCCGCCCGAGGTAGCTGAGCGACGAGTACCCGGTCCCGAAGTCGTCGATCGCGATCCGGATCCCCATCTCCCGCAGTGCGGTCAGGTTCGCGAGAGCGTCGTCGCCGTCCGTGAGCAACGCAGACTCCGTGACCTCGACGACCAGCGACTCCGGGGGCAGGTGGTGGGCGGCAAGCGCCCCGGCCACGTCGTCGACGAGCCCGGCGTCGGCGAGCTGGCGGGCCGACACGTTGACCGTCATGACCAGCTCCGGCTCGAGATGCTCGCGCCAGCGCGCCAGCTGTCGGCATGCGGTGCGGATCACCCAGCGCCCGACGTCGACGATGTGCCCGGTCTCCTCGGCCAGCGGGATGAACTGGTCAGGCTGGAGCGTCCCGCGCACCGGGTGCTCCCAGCGGACCAGCGCCTCGGCGGCACGCAGCCGGCCACCATCCAGCTCCAGGATCGGCTCGAACTCGAGGTGCAGCTGGCGCAGCTGGATCGCCGCGCCGAGGTCCTCCTCCAGCTGCAGGCGGTCGATCACGGTGGCGCGCATCTCGGGCGCGTAGACCGCGAAGCGGCCCTTGCCGCTCGCCTTGGCGGCGTACATCGCGATGTCCGCGTCCCGGAGCAGCTCCGGTCCGGTGGCGTCCGGGCGGCTCCCATCGACGATGCCGATGCTCGTCCGGATCGTGGTCGTCAGGCCGTCGAGGGTCACCGGCTCGTTCATCGCGGCCAGCAGCCGCTGGGCCACCAGCATCGCGGCCGGGACGTCGGAGCCGTCGAGCAGGATCCCGAACTCGTCCCCGCCCAGGCGCGCGGCGAGGTCGCCCTCGCGCAGGTGACCGCGGAGGCGCGCACCGACGACCGCGAGCAGCTGGTCGCCCACGGTGTGGCCGGCGGTGTCGTTGACCGTCTTGAAGTCGTCGAGGTCCAGGAACAGTACGGACAGCCGGCCGCCCGGGTTGGCCGCGAGCAGGATCTCGAGCCGGTCCACGAACCGGCGGCGGTTGGCGAGGCCGGTCAGCGGGTCATGCGCCGCCCGGTAGGACAGCTCGTCCTCGAGCTTGCGGCGGACAGCGTTGTCGCGGGCGAGGGCGCGGACGACCCCGCCCAGGCGGACGAGCACGAGGAGCGACAGGACGCCGGACCCCACCGCGAGGACGGGGACGTCCGACTCCCAGCGCATGTCGACCAGCAGCACGAGACCCGGCCCGGTCAGCATCGCGATCGTCAGGAAGGCCATCCGGAGCCGGCCCAGCCAGGCCACGCTCACCGGGTGCGGGGCGGCGACCTCCCGCATGGACTCGTGGAGCGCGGCGACACCCGTGACGGCATAGGCGACCAGCCAGCCCGCGTCGATCAGGCTGCCCGCGACGTACGTCTCGTCCGCGACCTGGAACGCGTAGGCGACGTCCACGCCGAACTGCAGGACCACGCCCGCCACCAGCAGCACGAAGGCGGGCGAGCGGGAGCCCGGGGTCGCCACGAGGCCGATCGCGACCCCGATCAGGATCAGGTCGCCGAGGGGATAGGCGGCGGAGATCGCCAGGGCCAGGGTGTCGAGCGAGTCGTCGAGCACCGGCCGGACGAGGAGGACCCAGCCGACCAGGGCCGACGCGCTGGCCAGGATCCAGCCGTCGAGCAGGCCCGCGCGGTCGCCGCCGCGGACCCGGAGCCGGATGGCCAGCGCGAACCCGATGCCGAACAGCGGGTAGCCGGCGATGTAGGCGACGTCGGCGATCGATGGGAAGGGGGACTCGCCGATCGCCTCCATCCACGTCCACAGCGTGTCACCGGTGACGAACATGAGCTGGCCCGCGGCGATGAACAGCCACGTCGCCGGGCGCGCCGGCCGGTGGAGCACGATGCCGAGGAGGATCGCGACGACCGACATGAGGCCGATCAGGTCGTAGAGGGCACTCTGCTCCAGCGACCCGACGGGCAGGGCGTAGTGAACCACCATGCCGACGGCGACGAGGGCGACGAATCCGGGGAGGACCAGGCGGCGAAGGCGCAGGAGCGTCGGCCGTCCGGGCCACTCACCCCCGCGTGCTAGGTGCATCTGCCCGACCCCATCTCGCCGGTCACGGCCACCCTGGCACGGGCGACGACATGACCCCGTCAAGCAGCCTAGCCGGGCCACCCCTCGCGTCGAGGGGCCCCATGGGTTGCGCGTTCACCAGCCATTCGTACCGGCGGAGACGGTGAAGCCGCCGGCGGGCCGGCGGCTTCCGGGGCGGCGGCGGGCGTCAGCCCGGGGCGGGCATCAGTGGGGGCCGCGCCCTACCTGCCCGGCGTGGTCCGCGGGTCGGAAGCGCGATCCCCCC
>CAYJOH010000162.1:0-580 GCA_964371685.1 uncultured Anaerolineaceae bacterium | reverse complement strand
ACCCCCCCCCTGCGCCCCGGCGTCGCCGGTCACGCCGCGGGCGGGCGGGGGGCTGCGGGGGCGGGGGGGGGCGCCCCCCCCCGGGACGGGGCCTTCAGTGGGCGCAGCTCCGTGCCTGCCCGGCGTCGTCCGCGGTGCGGAAGCTCGATCCGCAGCCGCAGCCGGTGACGGCGTTCGGGTTGTTGACCGTGAAGCCGGCGCCCATCAGCGTGTCCACGTAGTCGATCTCGCTCCCCTGGAGGAGCGCAACGCTGGTGGCGTCCACGTACACGCGCACGCCGTTGGCGCTCAGGACGTTGTCGTCCGCGGTCGGCTGGTCCTCGAGCATCATCCCGTACTTGTAGCCGGAGCAGCCGCCCGAGTAGACGTACACGCGCAGCCCGATCTCGGGGCTCGTCTCGTCCTTCGTCAACTCTGCCAGCTTGGCGGCGGCGGCATCCGTGAGCGAGACGATCGTCGGCTGGGCGTCGATCATTCGAGGTCTCCTTGCGAGGGCGCTGGCCGGGCCGACCCGGCGCCGGGACGCGACGATCGTACGCAGGTCAACGGATTTCGTCCAGCACCCGCGTCGAAATCCCCC
>CAYJOH010000161.1:3027-6057 GCA_964371685.1 uncultured Anaerolineaceae bacterium | reverse complement strand
CGGATTGACCGACCCGAGGCAACGTGAGCGGTTCCACGCGGTCGTGGCGACCGCTACCAGCCCCCGACGCCCTCGTCGCGACCGATGATTGGCCCGGTAACCGGTCACCGTGCGATTTCGATATCGGAGAAGGTCCGCGCGCAACTGCGGGCGCCTACTGCGGAGTCGGACCGTGTTTCGGTCTCGCTTCCTAGTCCCCCGCCGGAGGAAGGCTGACAAACGACCCCAAGCCGAGGAGCGATCGGGTCTCACTGGGCCCTCGAAACTGACCAGGTTTGGCGCTCCTGCGCTCCTCGACGAGATCTGCCACTCTCCAGCACATTCCCCGCTCGCTCTTGGTCCAGGTGCACTCGGCCGAGTACGATGAGTGCGACCATGACGAATACCTCGAGGCAGTCGCCAACGGGGCTGAAACGAAGACCTGCTAACTGAGCGGCCTACGCTCGCGATTCCACGCTTGTGCCACAACGCTCAGGCCGATCTACTTCGTAAACAGCAGGTCCTCGGTTCAAATCCGAGTGTCGGCTCCACCTGATCACACGTACGAGCCGGCCTTTGGGCCGGCTCTTTCGGTGCATCGGTTGCTGGCCCCTGCGGCAACCCTACGCACCTCGCCCATAACCGTCCGTCCCGCGATCCGTCGCCCTACGGACGTCTATCTGGCGCCGGGTGCCGGCCGGCCCCTCGTGCGGCCGCCTTGTCGCCCAGCATCAGCGCGAACGCGAGAAGGAGGCTGCGGTGATGCCGAACCGGAACGTCTCGCGATAGGTCGGGGTTCCGAAGCCCCAGCCTGCCCGGAGCCTGGCCGGGATCGTGTAGTCGCCGAAGCTGGTCTCGCCTTCGAGGACGCCACCGAAGGGGTGCATGCCGTACGTGCCTGACTCCGTCGGGTCGCCCCAGCGCAGTACCCAGGCTGACTCCAGGCGACCGTCTGAGGCCACGACAAGGGTGAGGACGGCCTCCTCGCCGTCGACCGTCAGCCGGACCTCCGCCCGGTTCGGCACTGCCGGCTCGGGCGTCGACCAACGTGCACCGAGCTCGGGATGGGCCGCCGAAGGCAGCCACAGCGACTCGATCGCGAGGCGTCCTCGCGCCGCGCGAACGACATCGGGCCCGGACGCGCGCAGGAAGGGCACCACTCCGAACAGGCGGAAGTTGAGGCTCGCCTGCCCGGAGCGGAGCTGATCCACGCCGGTGAGCACGAGCGGCCCGTAGCGCAGCCGCGCCGCCCAGTGGAAGCCGATGCCTGCCTCGAGTCGTTCGTGGGCGGTGAACGAGAACCAGCGCCCCTTCTGCATGATCGAGCCCTCGATCTCGAGGTCGACGGTGTCGGCGAGCGCGACCGATGGAGCGATCGCGTGCGCGAGGTATCGCTTCGCAACGTCCGGGAGGTCGTCAACGCCCGAGGTTCCTCCGACGATCGACAAGGTCCGCCTCCTGAACCGTAACTAGCCGGTGCACGTCCCGCGAGGAGAGACTGTGGGCGATGCGCACGCCGCGGCCAGCGACCAGCTCGACTCCGTGATGATATGAAGGATCGGGTGGAGCAACGCAGTGTCCCTGCCTGCATCGGTATCGCCGTCGGCCCGGAAGGAAGCCTGACCGCGGGCGAGCTGGTCGCCGCAGCCGCGATGTACGACGCGAGCAGCGCGGCAGCGGATCTTCACCGCTGTCATCCTTCGGGGGAATGCATGGTGGTTTCGACATGCCGTGTCTGCCACTCGGCCGCCACCACGACCATCACACCCCAGACCACCGCGAGCGCGCCCCAGATCGAGCCGACCGAGCCAGTGACGTCGGGTACGGCGACCGAGGCCACGCCCGGGATGGCGGCGGCAACGCCGGCGCTCCAGGCCGGGACCCTCCAACCCCCGGTGCGCGCGCTCGCGAGCAACGCGACCAGCACCACGGCGACGGCCAGAGCCGCCATCTCCGCGAAGCGGTCGCCGCGGGCACATTGGCCCGCGAAGCACGAGGGGCCGGCGTCACGAGCCAGGGCGAGCATGCGCTCGGCGTAGACGATCGCGGGGATAGCCGCAACGAGCGAGAGCCCGGCGAGCGGCGCGCTCAGACCCGTTCCGGGGCGGAGCAGCTCACTGCGCGCCGGATGGAGGGCGGCCGCGATGGCCACTGCGGCGACGAGGATCAGCCCTCCCCACAGTGGCTCGACCCGGTCGCCGACGAGTCCAGCCACGGCCAACGCGAGGAGGCTGATGAAGGCTTGCTGGAGCCCGGCGAGGTAGCGGTCTGGCGCCCGCAGCTGGCTGACGAACCCGGCGCCGATGAGCACGGCGCCAAGCGCGAAGAAGCCGAGATCGACGACGGGATTGGTCTCCGTGTAGCTCGGATCGGCGATCCAGATGCCGACGGTGAGGGCCGTGACGCCGACGAAGACGATGCCGACGAGGAGCGACAGGATCGTCACCCAGACGGCGAATGCGACGCGGCGAGCACCCATCGTCTGAGGTGCAGATCGGGCGATCATCGGCTCGCTCCGTCCAGCGCGAGCGTGGCGAGACAGCCGAGCTGGAGGCGATCGTGCGCCCTGGCGGCGACCGGCGCCACGAGGAGCGACGCGAACGCGACGAGGGTGAGCCCGAGCACGAGGTTCGAGTCGCTGACGCCGAAGAGCCAGCCCAGGACGGGGACGCCGGGGACGAGACCCAGGTAGCCGAGCACGCCCGCGCCAAGGATCCACGGCCAGAGCGGTGCCAGGGCACGCGCGACATGCCCGGGGGCGCGGCGGGAGACGCCGCCGATCCGAGTCGCGGCGACGCCGAGGATGATCCCGATCAATGGCGGCGCGAACCCGCCGCCAACGAGGAGCAGCAGCACCGACAGGCCGATCAGGACCAGCCCACCGTGTCGGCGCTCGACGAACGCGACCGACCAGGCTCCGACCGCGAGCGCGACGACCACCGCCAGCACGCCGGTCACGAGCAGGTTCGGGATGACCGTCATTGCCGGCTCCCCGGCCAGGATCTCGAACGCCTTGGCGTTGGGCCACGACTCGATGGCCAGGCCGCCGGG
>CAYJOH010000161.1:0-2927 GCA_964371685.1 uncultured Anaerolineaceae bacterium | reverse complement strand
GGGTGGAAGTAGAGGGCGAGCGCGACCAGACCCAGCACGGCGCCGCCGATCGCCAGCGCCTGCCAGGCAGGGGCCAGGACGGGAGCTCCGAGCCAGCCCAGGCCGGCGCCGATCAGGGCCAGGCCGGCGGCCACCCACAGGATGCCGCCGACCACCGCCGCGCCGGAGCCCAGCTGCAGCGAGTCGAACAGCCATGAGCGACCGAACGGGCCCGGCCACCAGCCGAACCACGCCGGCAGCGCCATGCTCGGGGCATTGGGGTTGGTGACGCTCCCGAACCCGATCGATGTCGTGATCAGACCGTGAACGACGAGGATCCCCGCGAGAGCTGCCTGCGGCATGTCAAGACTCCGTCTTCGATTGGGTGGCGTCATCCGGCTCGAGCGCCTCGACCGAGACGAGCTCGAGGCCGAGGTCGCGGATCCTGGCCAGGACGCCGTGGAGGGCGGGCTGGTCGGGGAGCGGACCGATGAGGGTGCTCTCGCCGTCCGACGCCGCCGTGACCTCGAGCCCCTCGAACCAGGTCGACCATTGCGGGCCGAGCTGTCCGCGGACCCGGATCCGGAAGGCGGTTGCTCGATCCATGGCCTGCCTCCGTCTTGCCTGCGGCCCTGGTGGCCGGCTGTCGGAGCTCAGGCTGGAGGTAAACCCCTCCTTGCCACATCGAACCAAGGACCAGATCGGAGGGTTTGATCCGTCGGCGACCGCGGCGGCGTCGCGCCGGGAACGACCCGGCGGGCCGCAACTACGCGAGGAGGCCCAGCTCGCGACCCCGCACGATCGCCTCGACCCGGTTCGCGGCACCGAGCTTGCCGGAGATGGCGTGGACGTGCGCCTTCACCGTGCCCAGCGCGAGGTACAGCTCGGCCGCGATCTGGCGGTTGGACCTGCCGGCCGCGACGAGACGCAGGACCTCGAGCTCGCGCTCCGTCAAGGGCTCGACGAGCTCCGCGCTCGTGCGTGCGTGACGACCATCGACTGCTGACCGCCGCGCGGCGAGGCGGGCTCGCAGGGCTCGGGCATCGCGCAGGGTGGCCACGTCCCCACCCCGCGTTGCCAGCTCGAGCGCGCGCTCGGCGGCTTCATCGGCACCGGCCTCACCCAGGCGCTCGAGGACCTCGGCCCGCGCGAGGTGGACGGCGGCCAGCGCGGGCGCGTCGCGCATCTCGGCCGCGGCGGCCTCGGCAACCGCCTGGTCGCAGGCATCGAGCGCCGCGCGCAGGCGTCCGCGGCGCGCCTCCAGGCGGGCCACGTTGCGGGTGATGTCGGCGACGGCCAGGTGGTTGCCCGCCCGCAGGAGGAGCGGGCGTGCGACCCGGTACGCGTCGATCGCGCGGTCGATGTCGCCGGCGTCGAGCAGGGCGTGGCCCAGGAGCGCCTCGGCATCGCCCGTGAACATCGCGCCGAGTGTGGGTGGCAGGCCGTCCGGGACCAGGCCGAGCGCCTGTTCGGCGTGGCCGACGGCGGCCTGCGGGTCGTCCTCCAGGCGCGCCACGATCGAGCGGATGCAGGCGATCTGGGTCGGGATGACGGCGGCCCTCGAGTCCGTCGCCTCGGTCGCGGGCGTGCGCAGTGCGGATTCGGCGTCGGCCAGGCGCTCGGCGACGCCGTCCGTCCGGCCGCTCAGCGCGACGGTCCACGCGTACGTGGTGCTCAGCTGTGGGTCGCCTCGGACGACCGAGTCGGGCAGGCGGTCGAGCCAGCCGCGGAGCGTGGCGAACTCGCCGGCATGGACGAAGTCCTTGCTGTACTGACGGAACACGGTCCGGGCGCGCGAGACGTCGCCGGAGCGAAGCGTGTGCTCGATCGCCTCGCCGACCAGACCATGCCCGTCGTACCAGTCGGCGGCCCTGAGGTGGAGCGGCGGCGCCTCCTCCGGGTGAACGACCGCCAGGCGGGCGCGAAGCAGGTCCACGAACAGGCGGTGGTAGCGGTACCAGCGGCGCTCCTCATCGAGCGGCAGGAGCAGGAGATTGGCGCGCTCGAGCTCCTCGAGCTGGGTCTGGCCGCCGGTGGTGCCGGTCAGCGCGTCGCACAGCGGCCCGGTCAGCCGGTCGAGCACCGACGTCCGGAGCAGGAAGTCGGTGACCGCTGGGCTCAGCCGGCCGAGGACCTCCTCGGTGATGAAGTCGAGGAGGAAGCGGTGGGTTCCGGCGAAGTCGCGGACGAACCCGCCGGCGTCATCTCGCCCGACGAGCGAGAGCCCGGCCAGCTGCAGCGCCGCCGGCCAGCCCTCGGTCCGCGCCACGAGCGCCTCGACATCCGTGTCGGACAGGTCCACGCCCATCCGCTCGCGGAGGAACGTCCGAGCCTCGGCGACCGTGAAGCGGAGGGCGTCACCGCGGATCTCGAGCAGCTCGCCTCTGGCACGGAGCCGGGCAAGCGGGAGTGCCGGGTCGGCCCGGGTGGCGATCGCGAGGTGCGCCTGGCGCGGCAGGTGGTCGAGCAGGAACGCGACCGAGCGATGCACCTCGGGCGCCTCGATGACGTGGTAGTCGTCGAGGACGAGGAGGACCGGATCCGGGTGGCCGGCGAGGATCATGGCGATCTCGCTGACGACCTCGATCGGATCGGCTTCCGCCAGCCGTGCGGCCTCCGGCGGCTCGTCCTCAGGGCCCGCGCCGACGCGGGTGACCGCCGCCCACAGGTAGCGCAGGAAGCGAACCGGGTCGTCGTCCGACTCGTCCAGCGACAGCCACGCACATCGTGTCCCCGACGCCGCCAGCCAATCGACGAGCGCGGTCGTCTTCCCGAACCCCGGAGGGGCGGACAGGAGGACGAGTCGAGCCTCCCGTGCACCATCGAGCAGACCGACGAGGCGCGGCCGCACGACACGCCGGTCGGGTTGGTGCGGGATCGCGAGCTTGCCTGGCAGGAGTCGGTCCATGACGACTGAATGCCGTCCCCGCAGCACGGTTCTTCGCACG
>CAYJOH010000160.1:3706-6090 GCA_964371685.1 uncultured Anaerolineaceae bacterium | reverse complement strand
GACCCGGACCTGGGGGACACGGATCATCTGGTTGATGCGCAGGTCTCGGCTGATGACGTGGTTCCCTTTGTTCGAGCTTGGTGAATTCGCGGCGTGCACGGGCTAGCGCCCTGCGCGGTCGCCGCGGGAGGATAGCACAGGGGTTCACGCCGATGCCACCGGCGGCGTGCTGCGGGTGGCGTACCGGGCACGGCGCCCGCGGCGCCGGATTCCGCCACGGCCGAGCGCAGTCAGCCCGCGACTATTCCCCTGGCATCACGCCCGTCTGCGGGTGGTTCCGGGGACGCCCGGTGCGGCCGGCCCGGTCTGGGCGTGTGGCCCCCGCACGAAGAACCCAGCTCTACGAGGCGACCGTGGCGGCGCCGCGCCCATCGCCCGTTCGCTGTCCACGGAATCGTCAACGACCGACTACCGGCTCAGGCTCTGCTCCCGGTGGGGATCAGCGGGAGCCAGCGGGGTCAGCCCGAACGGCGCTCACGGACCTCAGCGCCCAGGCGCGCAGCGAGGTCCGCCCAGGCCACGCCCTGTTCCTGCGAGCCGTCGCGGCGACGCACGGACGCCGTCCGCGCCTCCACCTCGCGGTCACCGAGGATGAGCATGTACGGAACCTTCTGGCCCTGCGCGAGACGGATCTTGTTCTGCATCCGGTTGTCCGAGTCGTCCACCTCGACGAACCTGAGGCCACCGGCCCGCAGCTCGTCGGCCAGCTCGCGGGCGGCGTCCAGGTGGCGGTCCGCGATCGGGATCACCACCGCCTGGACCGGTGCGCACCACAGCGGGAACGCCCCCGCGAAGTGCTCCGTGAGCACCCCGATGAACCGCTCCAGCGAGCCATAGACGGCGCGGTGGATGGCCACCGGCCGCTGCTGCGTCCCGGCCTCGTCGATGTAGGTGAGATCGAACCGCTCGGGCAGCATCACGCGGTCCACCTGGATGGTGGCCGTCTGCCACTCGCGGCCGAGGGCGTCGGTGATCTGGATGTCGATCTTGGGAGCGTAGAAGGCGCCGTCCTTGGGCTTCACCCGGTACTGCAGGCCGGAGCGGTCGAGCTCGGCGCGCATGATCGCCTCCGTCTCCTCCCAGACGGCGGGGTCGCCCAGCGCCTTGTCCGGCCGGGTGCCGAAGGTCAGCGTGGGCTCCAGCCCGAACCACGAGTAGGACTCGCGGATCTCGCCCATCAGCCCCTCGATCTCGGCGGCGATCTGGTCGGGCCGGACGAAGATGTGGGCGTCGTCGGTGACGAAGTGCCGGACGCGGGTGAGGCCCGACAGCACGCCGGACAGCTCGTTGCGGTGCAGGACGCCGTACTCCGAGAGCCGGAGCGGCAGGTCGCGGTAGGAGCGCAGCCGCGAGCGGTAGATGAACGACGACTCGGGGCAGTTCATCGGCTTGAGGCTGAACCACTGGCCCTCGACGTCGACCAGGTACATGCCGTCGCGGTAGTGGTCCCAGTGCCCCGAGCGCTCCCACAGCTTCTGGTGCACCAGCGGCGGCGTGTAGATCTCCTGGTAGCCGCGGCGGTCCTGGAGCTCGCGCATGGCATCGCGCAGCGTCTGGTACAGCCGCCAGCCCTTCGGATGCCAGAACGCGGCGCCCGGGCTCACGTCGTGGAAGCTGAACAGGTCCAGCTGCACGCCCAGCTTGCGATGGTCCCGCTTCTTCGCCTCCTCGCGGCGCCACAGGAACTGGTCCAGGTCCTCCTGGGTCTCCCAGACCGTGCCGTAGATCCGCTGGAGCATCGGGCGCTTCTCGTCGCCCCGCCAGTACGCGCCGGCGACGGCGAGCAGCTTGAACGGGCCGATCCTGCCGGTGGACTCGACGTGCGGGCCCTTGCACAGGTCACGGAACGGGCCGTGCTCGTAGAACGTCGTGACCGGCATCGGCACGCCGGCCTCGGCCGCCTTCGCCGCCAGGTCGTCGAGGATCTCGACCTTGAACGCCTGGCCGGCCCCGGCCTCGAGCGTCCGCCCCTCCTCGAACGGCACCTCTCGGCGGACGAACGGGTGGTCGGCGGCGATGCTCTCGCGCATCCGCGCCTCGATCGACTCGAGGTCGCCAGGGGTCAGCGGACGGGGCAGCTCGAAGTCGTAGTAGAAGCCGTTCGCGATCGCCGGGCCGATGCCCAGCCGGGCGCCCGGGAACAGGTCCACGACGGCCTCCGCCATGACGTGCGCCGTGCTGTGGCGCATGGCGTCAATGGGCGCGTGGGCGCCCGCATCCAGCAGCTCGTCGGCCGAGCCGCGCGCCGGCGCCTCGAACTCCGGCTCCTCGTCTTCCGCCGCCACCGCGGCGCCCGCCTGATCGTCTGCCATCGCTTCGCTCCCGAGAATCACAAGACCTCTCGTCCCGACAGGACGAGAGGTCCGACCTCCCGCGGTTCCACC
>CAYJOH010000160.1:0-3696 GCA_964371685.1 uncultured Anaerolineaceae bacterium | reverse complement strand
GCCATGACGTGGGCGGCGCTGTGACGCATGGCATCGATCGGCGCGCCGGCACCGGCATCGAGCAGCTCGTCGGCCGAGCCGCGCGCCGGCGCCTCGAACTCCGGGACGTCATCCTCGGCCGCGATCGCCGCGGCGCCTGCCTGGTCGTCTGCCATCACATCTCCCGAGAATCACAGAACCTCTCGTCCCGACAGGACGAGAGGTCCGACCTCCCGCGGTTCCACCCGCCTTCACGGCCGCGGCCCGTTGCCGGTGCGCTGCCGTGCGCTCGTGCCGCGCTATCGGGCGGATCCCGGGCCGGTTCGCCGGCCGCTCGCGGGTGGTGCCTGTGCCCGGACGGGTCCCTGCCGCGGCTCTCAGCCGGTGGTCGCGGCTCTCTGGCGGGTGTCGGGGCCGGCGTGTCCCGGTCGACGCTGTGTGGTGGGCGATACTGGACTCGAACCAGTGACCTCATGCATGTCAAGCATGCGCTCTAACCAGCTGAGCTAATCGCCCTTCGGGCGCGGAGGATAGCACGATCGCACGGACCGACGACCTCGAGCTCATCGACTGCGGCGACGGCCGGCGGCTGGAGCGATTCGGCAGCGTGGTGGTGGACCGGCCGGCGCCGGGCGCGGTGATGCCGGCGATCCTGCCCGAGCCCGAATGGCACCGGGCGCCGCTCGCGTACGGGCGCGGCGGCTGGTCTCGCGGCGCCGACCACGCGCCGTGGCAGGTGCGCGCCGGGGACCTGACGCTGGAGTGCCGGCCCGCCGCCGGCGGCCAGGTGGGCGTGTTCCCCGAGCACGTGCGGACGTGGGGATGGCTGGGCACCACCGTCAGCCACGCGGCCGAGGTGCTGGGGCGCCCACCGGAGGTCCTGTCGCTGTTCGCCTACACCGGGGGTGCGACGCTGGCCTGCGCCCGCGCTGGGGCCCGGGTGGCACACGTGGACGCCTCGCGGCCGGCCCTCGCCTGGGCCCGCCGGAACGCCGACCTGTCCGGTCTCGCGGACCGGCCGATCCGCTGGCTCGTGGACGACGCCCGGGCCTTCGTCCGGCGCGAGCGGCGCCGGGGCCGCCACTACGATGGCGTCGTGCTCGACCCGCCGACGTACGGGCACGGCGACGGGGCGTGGCGGATCGACACGGACCTCGTGCCGCTGCTCGAGGACCTCGCCGCGCTGGCCGGCCCGAATCCCGCGTTCGTCGTCCTGAGCGCGCACACGCCGGGCTACGACGGCGAGCGCCTCGCGGCGCTCATGCGCGAGCCGTTCAATGTCGATGCCGGCGGCGCCGACCTCGAGCTGGTCGCGCGGAGCGGCAATGTGCTGCGGCTGGGGGCTTGGGCGCGCCACCCGGGCCGCACGGCGGTGCGCCGGTGACCCCCGGCGATCGGCCCGCCCACTCGCCCGTGCTGTCCAGCGCCAGGAACCCGCGCGTCCAGGCGGCGGCCGCGCTGCGCGACCGGCGCGCCCGGGACGAGGCGTGCCTCACGCTCGTCGACGGCGCCCGCGAGCTGGCCCGCGCGCTGGCAGGCGGCGCGAACGTGGTCGAGGTGTTCGCGGACGAGGGCCGGCTCACGCCCGCGGGACGGGAGGCTGTGGCACACGCGCGGGCGGCCGGGGCCTCGGTGGTCGCGGTCGCGGGGGCCGTCATCGACCGCCTGGCCTACGGCGACCGGACCGAGGGACTGGTGGCAACGGTCCGCGTCCCGGACCTGTCGCTGGACGCGCTGCGGCTGCCGGCGGACCCCCTGGTGGTGGTGGTCGAGGGCGTCGAGAAGCCCGGCAACCTGGGCGCGGTCCTCCGCTCCGCGGATGCCGCCGGCGCCGACGCCGTGATCGCCGCCGACCCGCGCACGGACCTCTTCAACCCCAACGCGATCCGCGCCTCGCTGGGCACGATCTTCGCCATCCCGGTCGCCGCCGCCCCGAGCGCCGCGGTGCGCGACCGGCTGGAGCGCGGCGGGATCGCCATGTTCGCCGCCCGCGTGGACGCGACGACGGCCTATACCGAGGCGGACCTCCGGGGGCCGGTGGCGCTCGTGCTGGGCAGCGAGGCGGAGGGGCTCACGCCGGCCTGGAGCGGCGAGGCGGTGACGGCGATCCGGCTGCCGATGCTCGGGGTCGCGGACAGCCTCAACGTGTCGATCGCGGCCGCGGTCCTGCTGTACGAGGCGCGCCGCCAGCGCGGCGAGGCTTGACCACCCGGGGACCATGAGGCCCATGGACCCACTCGACTTCGTCGTCATCGGCGCCGGCCCGGCCGGCGAGGCCGCCGCACACAAGGCCCGGGCGATGGGTGCCAGCGTCGCGATCGTCGACCGGCGCTGGTTCGGCGGTTCGTGCCCGCACATCGGGTGCGTCCCGTCCAAGGCCCTGCTCCACTCGGCGGCGCTCCGTGCGGCGGGTGCGCGCTACCCGTGGTCGCAGGCGTCGGCGCGCCGGGACTGGATGGTCAACCGGGCCCCGGACGCCGCCGAGCCCGACGACACGTCGCACGTGCGCGCGCTCGAGGAGGCCGGCGCCGTCACGGTTCGGGGCACCGCCCGGATCGCCGCGCCCGGGCGCGTGGTGGTCACGCAGGACGGCGAGGACGCCCCGCGCACCCTCGAGGCGCGCCACGTGGTCGTCGCGGTCGGGTCCATGTCCAAGGTGCCGCCGGTACCCGGCCTGGCCGAGACCCGGCCGTGGACGAACCGCGAGGCGACGCTCACGCGCGAGCTTCCGCGCAGCCTGCTCGTGCTCGGCGGCGGGCCAACCGGGTGCGAGCTCGCGCAGGTGTTCGCGCGCTTCGGCGTCCCGGTCACGATCGTCCAGTCCGGGCCGCGGCTCGTGCCCACCGACCATCCCCGGAACGCCGAGGTGGTCCGCTACGCCCTCGAGCACGACGGCGTCGTCGTGCGCACCGGGGCGCGGGCCGTCCGGGCGCGGCCCGGCGAGGGCGCGGACGGGGCCCATGCCGTGGACCTCGACGACGGGACGGAGGCGGTCGGCCACGTGATCCTGCTGGCGGCCGGCCGCGAGTTCCCGCTCGGCGACCTCGGGCTCGAGCACTATGGCGTGCAGGTCTCCGGGCCCGACGCGTACCCGCGCGACGGCCGGCTCCGGCTCGCGGACGGCCTGTGGATGGCCGGCGATCCCGCGGGCCCGGAGCTCCACACGCACCAGGGGCACTACCAGGGCGAGCTGGTCGTCCGGATGGCCCTCGGCGAGCCGATCGTGCCCGACTACCGGGCGCTCCCCCGGGCGACGTACATCGAGCCCGAGGCCGCGTCGGTGGGGATGAGCCTCGACCAGGCGCACACGGCGGGCCTCGACGCGTTCGAGTGCGTGGCCGACTTCACGCGGACGGCGAAGGGCTACTCGGTCGAGGCCGAGACCGGGCACGTCACGATCGTGGTTGACCGCTCGACGCGCGAGCTTGTCGGGGCGGCGATGGCCTGCCCGGACGCGTCGGCCGCGATCCACGAGTGCGTCCTGGCGATCCGAGCGCGGGTCAAGGTCGACCTGCTCGCAGAGACGATCCACGCCTTCCCCAGCACCTCGCGGATCCTCAACGGGCTGTTCGCGGAGGCCCGGGCGCGCCTCGACCAGCCGTAGGGTCGCCGTCGCGTCGCTGCGGGCGCGTTTGGGGTGCCATCGCCGGGGGCGCCCGCCGGTCGCCCGTGCCCGCCGGTCGCCCGTGCCCGCCGGTCGCCGGGAGACCCAACGGG
>CAYJOH010000159.1:2985-6095 GCA_964371685.1 uncultured Anaerolineaceae bacterium | reverse complement strand
TGTTCTGGGGCAGGTAGCCGAGCAGCTGCTTGGCCAGCTCCAGCGCGTGGCGCTCGTCGTCGGCGACCAGGTGCGCCACCCCGCTCCGGGCGTCGTGGACGTCGGCGCCGCCCAGCTCCTCGATCGTCACCTGCTCGCCGGTGACCGCCTCGACGACGTCCGGGCCGGTGAGGAACATGGAGCTCGTGCCGCGGGCCATCACCACGAAGTCGGTGAGCGCGGGCGAGTACACGGCACCCCCGGCACAGGGGCCCAGGATGAGCGAGATCTGCGGGATGACCCCGGAGGCGAGGACGTTGCGGACGAACACCTCGCCATACGCCGCGAGGCTGGCCACGCCCTCCTGGATCCGGGCGCCGCCGGAGTCGTTGAGGCCGATCAGCGGGATCCCGCTCTCGAGCGCGAGATCCTGGAGCCGGCTGATCTTGTGCGACTGGACCTTCGAGAACGAGCCGCCGAGGACCGTGAAGTCCTGGGCGAACACGGCGACGCGGCGGCCGTTGATCTTGCCGAAGACGTCCACCACGCCGTCTCCCGGGACCCGATTGTCCGCCAGGCCGAACTCGGTCTGGTCGTGCGTGGCCAGGGCGCCCATCTCCTGGAACGAGCCGTCGTCGAGCAGCAGGGCCAGGCGCTCGCGGGCGGTGAGCTTGCCCCGGGCGTGCTGGGCGTCGATCCGCTCGGGGCCGCCTCCCTCCAGCGCCCGGGCGCGCATGGCGCGCAGGACGTCGAGATGGTCGGTCACCACCCAAGCGTGCCCGCGGGCGGGCGCAGCGGCCACGGCCAGACGGCCCCACCGCGGGTTCCGCTTGGCGCCCGGAGCCCCGGCTCCGGCACGGTCAGGAGGGTCCGATCAGCCCGCCGGCGCGTCGGCGTCGAGCCAGGCGGGCAGCGGCGGCAGCCGCAGGCCCGTCGCCAGCTCAGCCCAGCGCATCGCGTAGGCGACCCGCACCGGCGTTGCCTGTGCGACCTCGCGCGGGCTCGTGGGCAGCGACTGGAATGCCTCGCGGCCATAGGACGCGGCGAGCAGCGGGGCGTCGCCGATCGGCTCCAGGTGCGCCCTGACGAGCGCGACCTCTCGCACGAACCGGGGACCGGACCAGGATCGCGGTCGCCGGCCGACGCACAGGGCGAGGAGGATCCCGGACGCGTCGGGCACGAGGTCGCCCGGTACCGGCGGAGGCGTGGCGCGCTCGCCCCCGCTCGAGCGGAGGAGCTGCTCGGGCGGAGGCGGCGTCGCAGGATCGTGCCGGGCGGCCCCGGTCCACCGGGAGGAGTCGATGGTGGCGGC
Organism: uncultured Anaerolineaceae bacterium; assembly: GCA_964371685.1. Lineage (GTDB taxonomy): Bacteria > Chloroflexota > Limnocylindria > Limnocylindrales > CSP1-4 > CAIXZV01. The sequence continues at coordinate 4,804 of CAYJOH010000159.1, read as the reverse complement.
GGCGCCGATCGGCATGCGCCCACGATGACCCGTCCCGGTGAACACGGGCTCATCGGCGCGTTAACAATCGCTCCCGGTCCCCGATATCCTGTGCTTCGTCACCGGTCCAAGCCGGCGATCACAGGGAGCGCTCCGATCGAAGGCTTCAGCTTCATGCTGCTCGCGGTCATCGTGCTGGCCGTGGCGTTCGACTACATCAACGGCTTCCACGACACCGCGAACGCGATCGCGACGTCGGTGGCGACCAAGGCGCTCCGGCCGCAGTACGCCCTGCTCATGGCGACCGCGTTCAACTTCATCGGCGCCTTCGCCGGGACGGCCGTCGCGAAGACGATCGGCGCCGGTCTCGTGGACGAGACGACGACCTCGCAGGCGGTGGTCGCCGCGGCGCTGATCGGGGCGATCACGTGGAACCTGATCACCTGGTGGCTCGGCCTGCCCAGCTCCAGCAGCCACGCGCTGATCGGCGGCCTCCTGGGCGCCACGATCGCCGCGGTCGGCACCGACGCGCTCAAGGTCGATGGCATCGTCAACAAGGTGGTGGTGCCGCTGGTCAGCTCGCCGGTCGCCGGCTTCTTCGTGGCCCTGGTGCTGATGGTCGCCCTGTCGTGGATCTTCCGGAACGCGCACCGCAAGCCGCTCGCATCCGGGTTCCGCCGCCTCCAGGTGTTCTCGGCCGGCTACATGGCCTTCGCCCATGGCTCGAACGACGCCCAGAAGACGATGGGCATCATCACGCTTGCCCTGTTCTCGGCGGGAGCGATCCCGACCGTGGAGGTGCCCACCTGGGTCATCATCATCGCCGCGTCCGCGATCTCGCTGGGGACCGCCATCGGCGGCTGGCGCATCATGCACACCATGGGTCATCGGGTCGTGGAGCTGGAGCCGATCCACGGCTTCGCTGCCGAGACCACCGCCGCCACCGTGCTGCTGACGACGGCCCACCTGGGCATGCCGGTCTCGACCACCCACGTGATCTCGAGCGCGATCATGGGCGTCGGGACCAGCCGGGGCGCCCGTGGCGTCCGATGGGGCGTCGCGCGGCGCATCCTCGGCGCGTGGGTCCTGACGCTCCCCGCCGCCGGCGGCGTCGGCGCGCTGACCTGGTATGTCCTCCACGCCGCGGGTCTCGGATGAGCACCCCGTCCCCGTCGGCCGCTCCCCGCTGCACGGCCACTCCCCGCAACCCCGCCACCGGAGGCCCGCGATGGTCCGCCTGATCCCCCGCGACGAGAAGTTCTTCGACCTGTTCATCAAGGACGGCGAGAACCTGCTCGAGGCCGCCCGCAAGCTGGAGGCGATGGTCGCCAGCTACGACCGGCTCGACGAGCGGGTCGGCGAGATCCAGGCGCTCGAGAAGCGCGGCGACCAGATCGACGAGGAGATCGCGATCCGCCTCGAGCGCTCGTTCATCACTCCCTTCGACCGCGACGACATCCACCAGCTCACCGTCCACCTCGATGACATCGTCGACGGCATCCAGGCGGCGGCCGAGACGTTCGTGATCTACCGGATCGAGCGCCCGGACGACGAGGTCCGGCAGATGGTCGGCATCCTCGCCGGCCAGGCGGTCCAGCTCCTGGAGGCGCTGACCAAGCTCGAGCGCGGCAAGGACCTGGCGACCCATCTCGCCACCGTCCACGACCTGGAGCACCAGGCCGACGGGCTGTCGCGGGCGGCGATCGGCCGGCTGTTCCATGGCAAGCATGACCCGCTCGAGGTGATCAAGCTGCGCGACCTGTACCGGACGCTGGAGGAGGCGATCGACGCCTCCGAGGACGCGGCCGAGGTCATCGAGCGCATCCTCGCCAAGGGCTGA